>DASWNS010000615.1:0-25317 GCA_036399115.1 Pyrinomonadaceae bacterium
GGGTCTTTACGGTGGCGTTGGCGGTGGGCGGCTCGATGGCGCTCGGCGGCGGCGCAACGTGGCTTGGCGGCATCCTCGGCGGCATCCTCTTTCTGCTGTTGAGCGCGGGCGCGCTCTTTCTCTTCTTCTTCATCGTCGGGCGCGCGGCCTACGTGCCGCAGGTGATGCTCGTCGAAGGACACGGCGTGTTCGAGGCCATCAGTCGCAGCATCAAGCTGGCGCGCGGAAACGTGCGGCGTCTGACGGCGATGTTTCTCTTCACCACTTTCGCCACCTACTCGGCCTTGATGCTCTTCATCGTGCCGCTCGGCTGGTACGGCTACTTGCAGGGCATCAATCCGGTTTCGCTCACGCAGACGGAGTGGCCGGTCTGGTATGCCGTCGGTTATCAGGTGTTGACGCAGGCGAGTTCGATCCTGCTCGCGCCCGTGTGGATGCTCGGACTCTCTTTGCTCTACGTGGACGAGCGCGTGCGACACGAAGGCTACGACATCGAGTTGATGGCCGCGCAACATCTGGGCGAGATGCCGCTCCTGCCCGGAGGCGCGCACGCGCCGCTCGCGCCCGCCATCTCCAACTCTCCCACACAGCCCGACTCCGCGCGCCACACGCCGCCGCCTACGCCGCCGCGCGAGCCGCGCGAAGAGTCGTTCACCCCGCTCTCGAACATCACCACGCTCGGACTCTCGGAGAGAAAACCGCGATGACCCGCCGCCGCACGTTTCGACGCCGCACGCTTCGACGGCGCACGCCGCGCGCGAACGCCGGAGCGTTGGCGTTCTGCCTCGCTCTGCTCTGCTGCTACGGCGCGGTCGCTGTCCGGCAGGCCGACGCCGCTTCGCTCGAAGACTATCGCGCGCGCGTCTTGAAGGCGACGGATGCGGTCGAGGAGTTATACTGGGCGTTTGACGACACGGCTGAGGCCGACTCGACGGAGTACCGCGCACACGAAGCGAAAACTTTCGCGGACATGCGCGCTGCGCTCCCCGCGACGGAAAAGATCGAAGGAACGGGCGCGGCCTTCGACATTGACAACCGCTGGCTGCACAACGAACTAGACCTCTACGCGAAGATCGCCGCCGACAAACGAGAAGATCGTAACGACGCGCTCTATCGTCTCATGCAGCGTCTGCGCTCGCTTGCCACGCAACTCTCGGAAGCCGCGAACGCCGCCGCGCCAGCAGGGGCGCGCAACAAAGAGGCCGAGAAGGGTCGCCTGCATTCCATCCTGCGCCGCCCCGAATACAACCAGCAGGCCGCCGAAGACACCGCGCTCGCGCGCCTCTGGAAAAAATTCAAGGATGCGATAAACAAGCTGATGCCGGAATCGCGCCCGCTCAATGAGGGCACGGCCAACGCGTTCTCGCTCGTCGCGCGCATCTTCGTCTTTGCCCTGACCATCGCCGTCATCATCTTCGTCGTCTGGAAATACGGCGCGCGACTGTTGCCGCGCAACCGCCCGAAGAAGAAGGAGTCTCGCGGGGCGCGCGTCGTGCTCGGCGAACGCCTCGCGCCGGGGCAGACGCCCGCCGATCTCCTGAACGAGGCCGAATCGCTCGCCCGCGCGGGCGACATACGCGGCGCGATCCGCAAAGCCTACATCGCCGTCCTGTTCGAACTCGGCGAACGCAACATCCTGCGCCTCGCCGCGCACAAGACCAATCGCGATTACCTGTCGGCCATCCGGCGAGAGCGCGCCGCGCTCTACGGCGACATGCAGCCGCTCACGAACAACTACGAACGCCACTGGTACGGCTTCGCCCCCGCGACCGATGCCGACTGGCACGACTTTCGCACCCGTTGCCGGCAACTCACACAGTAGTGATGAGTAATGAGTGATGAGTAATGAGTGAAAAACAAAAGCTCTTACTCATCACTCATCACTCGTCACTCATCACTTAAAAATGCGTGGAAGATTCTCCATCGTAGTTTTCGTCGGCGTGCTGCTCGTCGCTTTGAACGCGGCTTCGTATGTGCGCGTCGAGCGGGAGGCGGAGTTGGAACTCGCGCCGGATCGTTCGACGTTGAACGGGAACCCGACGGGCACGCGCGCGTTGTATGAATTTTTAGATGAGACGGGCGAGCGCGTGATGCGCTGGCGCGAACCGCCCGCCGCGCTCACGCGTGCGCCCGGCACGGCTGCTGCTCCTGCTTCTGCGCGGCCTGCGACGTTCGTGGTCGTCGGCGCGTTGCGCGTCGAGTTCAAGGAAGAGGAGGTGCGGAGTTTGATGGAGTGGGTTGAGGCGGGCGGGCGGCTCGTCGTCATCGACCGCGCGCCGCACGCGCCGCTCGTCGAGAGCGACGAATGGGTTATCACTCCGCACATCATCACGCCGCCGGGAAGCGACGTGCGCGCAGACGACACGGAAGCCCTGACGCGTAACGTGCCGCCGCTCGCGCCCGCGCAGCCGACACTGCTCACGCGCGATGTCGAGCGCATCGCGCCGTCGCGCTTCGCAAGCCGCTTCGTCGTCGCGTACAAGGAGCATGCAGCAGCGGCGAACGAGGGAACCGGAGGCATCGCGCCGTCGCCGCCGGGCGCGACGAGTACGCCGTTCGTTATCAGGCAAGACCCTGCCGCGCAGAATGAGAACGCGGAGGTTGAAACGACGACGCAGGATGAAGCGGCGTCGGGCGGCGTCGGGGAAGCAGATGACGAAACGGCGTCGAGCGAAGAGTCGCAGCCGTCGTTACCACCATCGTCGCCAGTGCCGCCGGAGATTGTCCCCGCGCATACGCCAGGGGGAACAACCGTTCGTGACGGTGAACCGAGTGTCGTCGCGGAGACGGGCGAGAGTGAGACGGCGGCGAGTGATGAAGCGAGCGACGCGCCGCAGACGAGTGCGCCCGTCTTTCATCTGAGCGATGAGCGCGGCGCGTTGCTGGTGGATATGGCGCGCGGGCGCGGGCGCATCGTCGTCCTGAGCGATCCGTTCATCGTCGCCAATCGCGGCATCAACCGCGCAGACAATCTCCAACTCGCCGTGAACATCGTGAAGGGTGCGGGCGGCGGCCTCATCGCCTTCGACGAGTATCATCAGGGGCGCGGCGCGACGCGCAACCAGTTTGCGGCCTACTTCGCGGGCACGCCCGTCCTCGCCATCTGCGCACAACTCTTTCTGCTCGTCGCCGCCGTCGTCTGGACGCGCGGGCGACGCTTCGCGCGTCCGCTGCCCGCGCCGCGCGTTGACCGGCGTTCGAAACTGGAGTTTGTCGCTTCGATGGCCGAACTGCAACAACGCGCACGCGCCTACGACCTTGCCATCGAGAACGTCTACGGACGCACGCGCCGCGCGCTCGCGCGCTACGCAGGGGCGGACGTTTCCGCGCCGCGCGCCACGGTAGCCGCAGGCGTCGCCGCGCGTTCGGGTCGAAGTAGAGAAGAGATCGAATCGTTGATGCGCGAATGTGAAGAGGCCATCAACGGCGCGCCCGTCACCGCGCGCCAGAGCCTCGCGCTCGTCGCACGTTTGCGCGAACTCGAACGCGCGCTCGGCATACGGATGCGCGCACGCGAGATCAGGCAGGCCAGAGCGCGTTGAGACGGACTTTGCGGCAGCACTGCCCGCGCGCACTTCGACGCGTCCGTCTCCATTGGCCGGAGGGATTTTTGAGAGTCGCCGCGTGTCGCTTAAAGATTGCCCGCGCGCCGCGCTTGGAGTAAAACCTTTGCGCGCAGGTCGAAACCGCCGCCCGCCGCGCAGGCCGCCGCGCGCTGAACTTCAGATTCACCAAATTCAACGGAAGGAAAGGAAGTGATGAGAGTAAGTGATGAGTGATGAGTGATGCGTGATGAGTGAAAGACAAGGCTGTTGTTTTAGCTCATCACTCATTACTCATCACTCATCACTTACTTCCGTCACTCATTATTTAAAAGTTGCTGCAAAACGTTTCCTCAACGGTCGAACATATCCTGACGGAGTTACGCAAAGTGATCGTCGGGCAGGACGAGGTGATCGAGCAGGTGCTCGTGGCGTTGCTGGCCGAAGGGCACGCGCTCATCGAAGGCGTGCCGGGCACGGCGAAGACGCTGCTGGTCAAGACGCTCGCGCGCATCATCGGCGCGGATTTCGGTCGCATCCAGTTCACGCCCGACCTGATGCCTTCGGACATCACCGGCACCAACGTCTTCAACGTCGCCACGTCCAGCTTCTCGCTCCGGCGCGGCGCGATCTTCACGGACATCCTGCTCGCAGACGAGATCAACCGCACGCCGCCGAAGACGCAGGCCGCGCTCCTCGAAGCGATGGAGGAACGGCAGGTGACGATTGATGGCGAACTCCATCCGCTCTCGCCGCTCTTCACCGTGCTCGCCACCGAGAACCCCATCGAATATGAAGGCACGTACCCGTTGCCCGAGGCGCAGCTTGATCGCTTTCTCTTGAAAGTGATCATCGGCTACCCGTCGGCTGCGGACGAAGCGCAGGTCGTCGCCAACTGGGACAGGGGCTTCAACGCGCGCCGCCTCGATCAAATAGACATCCACCCGCTCGCACAGCCGGACGCCATCACGCAATGTCGCGCCGAAGTGCGACGGACGCAGATGGAGACGGGCGTGCAAAACTATCTCGTCCAGATTGTCCGGCGCACGCGCGAACATCCATCCATCGCTTACGGCGCAAGCCCGCGCGCTTCGGTCGCGCTCCTGCTGTGCGCGAAAGCCCTCGCCGCCATGCGCGGTCGGGAGTTTGCCACGCCCGACGACGTGCGCGACATCACGCGCCCGGTGCTTCGCCACCGCCTGCGCCTGCGCGCCGAAGCCGAACTCGACGGCGCAACCGCCGACACAGTGATCACGGATATTCTCAACACGGTCGAAGTGCCGAGGTAAGAGTTAACAGGTCGTCGCGCACCATGTTCATAAATGAGAAGTCCGGCCAACTATGGCCGGACTTTTTTGTTGCGCTTGTTTGCGAGGCGAAACAACGTGCGTATCGTCAAGGCTGACGGCTGCCGCCTCCAATCGGGTCGCCCTGCGGGATGGGCAGGGGCACTGTCTGTTTGCGCGGGGCGTCGGGGCGCGCGAGGAATCGTTCGATGTCGTCGCGCGTGGCGCGGCGGTGCGCGCCGCCGGTCGTGTCGGCGACGGGAAGTTTGAGCCGCTCATGCAGGTCGCGCAGGGCTTCGGTGGCGGCGGCGCGCACTTGCGGCGCAGCGTCCGCGTTTGCGGCGGTGTCCATCAAGCGCGTCACGGTGAGACTCTGCACGGCGCGTGCGATGCCAGCGTGATAGGTGTCGCGCGGCGCGGGGTCGAGCCAGGTGCGCGCGACGAGCGCATCGATGATCTGTTTGAAGTCAGGGTTGGCGGGGTTGAGCGCGTGGAACCCGTTGAGACGCGCGGCGCGGTGCGGTTCGAGCAGCGGGAGAATGGCGAGGTCTGCGGCGATGGTGGCGGCGGCAATCGGATCGAAGACGGGGTCGGCGCGGTTCGCGAAGTATTCGCCGGTGCCGCCTTCGTAGCCGTAGGCGCGCGGCGGGATGAGTGCGAGGATGCGCGGCGGGATGGCGAGCGTCTCCGGTCGGAGCGTGTCGAGCACGGCGTGCAAGGCTTCGCGTTGGCGCGCGGGCGCGACGATCTCCTGCACGCGCGCCGGACTCGTGCCGTTCATGCGGTCGGTTGCGACAGTGCTGACTGCCCTTCTCTTGACGGCGTAGGTGTAGTACAGCCCGCCGACGGATTTCACCGCCGCTTGAAGTTGATAGCGATGATGTAGATAGAGCGGCAGGAGTTTCGCTTCGAGCATCGAGAGCGGCGTGCCGTCGGGGATGTTGCCGAGGCCGAAACCTGCGAGGCCGATGCGGCGCACTTCCATCTCGTGTTTGAGCATCGCAACCGGATCGTCGCCGTTGTCCCAGAGGTTTGCGAGCGGGTGCGCCGCGCCGAGCGGTCGCGCGTCTGCGTCGGAGATAAAGAGCATGCCGCGCGCCATGCCGTCTTCGACGATGCGTTCGAGTTGCACGGACTCATCCGCGCCCGGCGGAAACTGCGCATAGGCATAGTTGATCGCAAACTTGTCGTAAGCCCCGACGCCGCGCCCGTAGGCGTTGGACAAATCCAGCTTGCCGTTTCTGATTTCGACGAGCGGCGCGGGGTAGTCCATGACGGACGCGCGACCCGCGTAGGTGCTCGCAGCGAAGTTGTGCGCGAGGCCGAGCGTGTGGCCGACTTCGTGCGCCGAGAGTTGGCGGATGCGCGCTAAAGACATCGCGGCGGAATCGGTCGCAGCATCCTGCGCCGCGAGATAGTCGTCGTCTCCGGCGGAGATCATGCCGAGTTCGCAAAGCAGACTCCCGCTCGCGTCGCCTTGATCATCGCCGCGCCGCAGGCCGCTCCCGGCGTTGTAGGAAGGGATCATGCCTGTGCCGAGCATGAAGTCCTGGCGCACGCGCAAACTTCCGAGCGTGACATTGCCTTTGATGATCTCGCCCGTGCGCGGGTCTTCGATGCTCCCGCCGTAAGACCAACCGCGCGTCGAACGATGCACCCAGCTGATCATGTTGTAGCGCACGTCCATCGGGTCGGCTTCGGGGGGCAGGAGTTTGACTTGAAAAGCGTTCCTGAACCCGGCGGCCTCGAAGGCTTCATTCCACCACGACGCGCCTTCGACGAGCGCGCTGCGAATGGGTTCGGGCGCGCCCGGATCAACGTAGTAGATAATCGGCTTGACGGGTTCTGAAGACGCGGCTGCCGGGTCTTTCTTCTGCAAGCGATGACGATTGATCCAACGCTTCTCAATCGGCTCGGTGAAGGGCGACGCATAATCGTAAAACTCGACGCCCATCACGCCGACGCGCGGGTCGAGACGACGCGGCGTGTAGCCTGCGCCCGGCAGCGCGACGAACGAATGATGCTGGCGCACGGTGATGGCCTGCGGCGTGGGCACGGTTTCGCGCACGAGCCTGCCCGGTTCGTCGCCCGTGAAGGTGAGTTGCGTTTCGACTTCCGTGTTCTGCGGAAAATTTTTGGTCCGCGCGAGATAAAAACTGCTCCGCGATTCGTCCAACTGAAAGCGGCCTTGATTCGTGCGGCGCAGAGTTTCAATGACGCCGTGCGCGTCGCGCATGAAGAAGGCGGTTGCGTCCACGAGCACGCGCGCATCTTCCGTCGCTTCGACTTTAAAGCCCCACAACACGGAGCGCGCAAACGATTCTTCGACCGCGCGCCGCTCCTGCGCATCGTCCGTGAGGGCGCGATAACGATAGTTCGGCCTGACGAGCAAGACCTTCTGCCCCGTGCGCTCGAAGAAGACGACGTTGGTGCTGCCGAGTTGCCCTCGATCAAGCCCGATGGGATTTGAACCGACGCCCGTAGGCAGAGACACCTGATACAGAAACTCCGTGTTGAAGCGTTCAATCTCCAACAGCAGCTTACCGTTTTCGGCGTCCCAGTAGAGCGGCATGTAGCCGTCCAGTTTTTGCAGACTCTTCGTGCGCGTGCGAATGCTGCGGTCTTTCTCCTGCGCGTTCAGGTTGATGTTGAAGACGAAGAGAGCGACCACGAGCGAGAGCAGCAGGGAACGTTTCATCGGATACCTCGAATGATGTTGTGAGGCGCGACCACCGCCGCACGGATGGATAAACTCGGAGAAACTCGGAGCGCACATTCTAGCCCTGTTCGTCCGGGTAGGCTAGAACTTTTCGAAAGCCGTGCGGGAAACAAGTTTGCCAACATGGCTGGCTGCCGTTAGTATGCCGGAACAAGGTTTGTTCAAGACGCTTCACGCGGGGATCGCACCCGCACAGACGTAATGCGCTTCGTCTTTTCAAAACTCTTCTACGTGCTGCTGGCGCTCGGCTTCGTGCCGCTCTCGCTCGCGTGGTCGTGGCCTGATCTGCGCTGGTACACGGCCTGCTACGATGCGACGCTGCTCCTGCTCGTCTTCATAGATGCGCGCCTCAGCCGTCAGCTTCCGGAGGGCGTCTCCGTCTCGCGCGAACTGGCGGGGCGTTTTCACATCGGCGCGGAGACGGAGGTGCGCGTGCAGGTCGCCAACCACACGCCGCGCGAGATAGGCCTGCGCATCAAGGACGAGTACCCGCCGGAACTGCAACTCTCAACGCCGCGCGAGGCGTCTCTGACGCTCGCAGCGCACACGACGGCCACGCTCGTCTATGGACTCACGCCGCCGCGACGCGGGCGTTATGCGTTCGGCCAGATCGCGGTGCGTTATCTTTCGCGCCTGCGTCTGGTGTGGTGCACGGCACAGGCGGGCGAGACCGAGTGGATCAAGGTCTATCCCAATTTGCGGCGCGCTCGTGAAGCGGAGTTGAAGGCGCTCGGAGCGCGTTCGCTCGTCGCGGCGCACAGGCGCAGTTCGTGGCGCGGCGAGGGGCGCGATTTCGAGTCGCTGCGCGAATACGTGCCGGGCGACGAGTTGCGCCACATCAGTTGGAGCGCGACGGCGCGGCGCGGAAAACTGACCACGCGCCAGTATCAAATCGAACGCGACCAGACGATCCTGATCGCTTTGGACGCCGGGCGTTTGATGACGGCGCGCATCGAAGACGAGTCGAAGTTCGACTCGGCCATCCACGCCGCGCTCGCTCTGATGAGCGCAGCCGCACGCGGCGGCGACAATGCCGGGATCGCCGTCTTCGGTCGCCGCGTCGGCGCATACATCCCGCCCGCGCGCGGCCACGAACAGATGGACGCGGTGCTCGAAGCTCTCTACGGCATCGAACCGGAGATGATCGAGCCGTCCTACACGCGCGCCTTCGAGTACATCGCCGCCAACTGCAAACGGCGCGCGCTCGTCGTCGTCCTCACAGACCTCGTGGACGAAGAAGGCTCGCGCGAACTGCTCACCTCTTTGAAACTTTTGCGCCCGCGCCATCTCCCGCTCGTCGCCACCATCGGCGACCGCGACCTGAGCGCAGCCGTGCGCGATACGCCGGAGAGCGTCCGCGATCTCTTCACCCAATCGGTCGCCGAAGAGATCATGTTCCAGCGCGAAGCCGCGCTCCGCATGGTCGAACGCCTCGGCGGCCTCGCCCTCGACGTGACCGCCGCCACCCTCGCGCCCAACCTGTTAGAGGCTTACATCCGCGTTAAAGAGCGCGGGTTGTTGTGAAGCGGGAAATTTTGAGAACTCAGGAATCTCGGAAATATCGAGACGAGAAAAATATGAACGCTGCCATCTCCGCTATCTACGAGCGACGACACAGTAGACAACTTCGCGCGTCTTCTCTGACGCTCGCCGCGTGGGCACTCCTCTTCCTGATCACGGCGTCGCCCGTCGAGGCGCAACGCCCGGCTCTGCGCATTGATTACACGGTTAAAGTCGAGAGCGTCAAAGAGCAACTCTTTCATGTGACGGCGGACGTGAAGAACATCAGTCAGCCGCGTCTCGATCTATCGCTCCCGACGTGGACGCCCGGTTGGTACACCGTCGAAAACTACGGCAAGAACATCCTCCGCTTCCAGATCACGGACGCGCGCGGGCGTCGTCTGCCGCATGCGATGACGCGCAAACAGACTTGGCGCGTGCCGACGGCGGGACTCAACCGCATCAAAGTCGAGTTTGATTATCACGCGAACGTGCTCGGGCTGAATCAGGCGAAGATCACGAACGAGTGGGCGTTCTTCACGGGCATCCAGTTGTTCCTGCTGGCCGAAGGGCATCGCGCGTCGCCTGCGAGCGTGCGCTTCGACGTGCCGGACAACTGGCGGATCATCTCGGCTCTCAAAGAGACGCGCGATGCGAAAGTCTTTACCGCGCCGGATTACGACACGCTCGTCGATGCGCCGACCGAGATGGGCAACTTCGACGTGATTCCCTTCGACGTGGAAGGCAAGCCGCATCTTTTCGTCGCCACTCCGGCGGGCGTCTTTCCCAAAGATCAGAACGCACGGCTCGCAGACATGCTCACGCGCATCGCGCTCGCGCAGCGCAGCATCTTCGGCGACTTGCCCTATGAGAAGTACGTCTATTTCTATTTCTTCGCGCCGCCGGAATCGAATGCCGGGGGCGGGTTGGAGCATCTCAATTCGCACGTCGTGGTCGGAGCCGGAGGGCAGAACGTCAAAGCGGAGTTTCTAACGGGCATCGCCTCACACGAGTTCTTCCACCTCTGGAACGTGAAGCGCCTGCGCCCCGCCGAGATGTGGCCTTACGACTACTCGCGCGAAAACGAATCGCCGCTCCTGTGGTTCTCCGAAGGCTTCACGAACTACTACGGAGTGCTCACGGAGAATCGCGCGGGCACGATCACGCGTGAGCGTTTTCTACAGTCGGTCGGCGATGCAGCCGGAGGCGTCGAGTCGAACGAAGCGCGCAAGTACATCTCGCCCGCAGACTCTTCCACCTCCACGTGGCTCGGCTACGACACGCCGAAAGCCTTCGACATCTCCTACTACACGCAAGGCCAGAATCTCGGCGCGCTCCTCGATCTCTCGATTCGTCAGGACACGGCGGGCACGCGCGCTCTCGACGACGTGATGCGCACGCTCTATCAGGAGTTCTACAAACGCGGTCGCGGCTTCACGACCGAAGACGTGATCGCCGTCGTCACACGCCTCACGCGCCGCGACTACAGAGACTTTTTCCGGCGTTACGTCGCGGGCGTCGAAGTGCCGCCCTACGACAGGATTTTCGGCTACGCGGGCTATCGCCTCCAGAAGTTGACCGAACAGGTGCCGCGCCTCGGTGTCGGCCTCAACCCCGTGACGGAGGGCGTGCAGATCACGAGTGTCGTGCCCAACTCCGCCGCCGCGCAGGCCGGGTTAATCGCGGGCGATGTTTTAATGACGATTGACGGAACGGTCTTGAAACCGGACGAGACGGGCAACGTCTCTTTGCGCGAACTGCTCGCCAGAAAGCTCAATCAGACGGTCAAGCTCGGCATCAGGCGCGGCACGGAGGAACGGACGCTCGAAGCGAAAGTCGCGACGCGCGAGGAGACAAACTATCGCCTCGTCGAACTGCCGCGCCCGACCGCTACGCAACTGAAAATCCGCGAAGGCTGGCTGCGTCGAGCCGGGAATTGATCGGCGAGAGTCTTAATCGCGCTGCTCGATCTCTCTGCCCGCAAGCAATAGATAGGTGTAGAGGGCGAGGCCGGTGAGAATGGCGATGCTGAATTTTATGTTTGGCGAGATCGGTGCGGGCGAGATGAAGCCTTCGATGATTCCGGCGAGGACGAGAAGCGGGATGCAGCCGACGATGAGTTGAATGGCTTCGCGCCCGCGCAGGCGCAGCGAGTCGAAGCGTGAGAGATCGCCGGGCATCAGGATCGCGCCGCCGACGAGCAGCCCCGCGCCGCCCGCGATGAAGATGCAGGTCAGTTCGATGACGCCGTGCCCCGCCATGAAGGCGACGAGTTCGTGGCCGAACCCTGCGCGATAGGTGAGCGCGAGCACCGCGCCGATGCTCGCGCCGTTCATCGCCATGATGTAGAGCGTGCCGCCGCCTGCGAGCGCGCCGAAGGCGAAGGCGTAGAACATGACCTGTATGTTGTTGGTCATGATCGCCGCGCCGCCTACCTGATTCGCCTCGTTCAGAGTCTCCCACCAGCGCACGCGCGCCTCCGTGTTCTGTTCGCGCCACGCCGCGCTGATGCCCGCGAGTTCGGAAAACTCCGCATCGCGCCACGCTCCGAAGAATCCGGCCAGAGCAAAGAGCATGAAGCAGGCGAAGGCCACGCCCGTGTAACGCCACGTACGGCGAAACGTCTGCGGAAAGTCGCGCAGGAAAAACTTGCGCACGCGCTGCCCGCCTTCCAGAGCCTCCGCGCGATAGATACGACCGTGTGCGCGGATGACGAGACTGTTGAGATAGTTGACGAGGCGCGGGTCGCGCGATTCAGCGCGTGCAATCGCCAGATCGGAGGAGGTGCGGCGATAGATGCGCCCGAGTTCGCGCACCTCTTCGCGGTGCAGGCGGCGCAGAGACATCCGGTCGAGCAGCGTCAACAAATCTTCCAGCCGCTGCCAGGCGTTCTTGCGTTCTTTGATGAAGCGATCCGAGGACATAAAAAAAGATGCCAGCTACCAGATGCCGGATATAAGCATTATACGAATCAGTAGTTGAGAACTTCCTGTGTCGAAAGCAAATGGCCATGTGCGAGCGTCACAATGCTTCAAAAGATTTCACACGACGGAGCGAACTATCGAAGGCATTGAGGCGGTAAACATGATAAGGAAAGGCCGGGTCAAAAGTTAGCCGGAAGTGATAGGCGAGGGCGGGTTAAGTTCGTCGCTTCGCTCTTTCAGCTCGCCGCTCAAGGAAGTTATAGCGTGTGACCTTCTGCACTCTAAAATAATTTTCGCAACACTGCCAGAGATGGTCTAATACCTGACGGCAAACTTTGCAATCGTATCCGAGTCTGCGCGACCGCAATCCGCATAAGCTTGCCGGGAAAGCGCAGTCGCCAACTCAGCGGTCTTGGTTGTTCAAGACGTTCGCCGGTCATCAGGAAGGTTACAACAGCCATCGCGGCAAAATGCCCTTGTAGCAGCAGCATAGGGAGTAGCATCAACGCCCAACAGGAGCCGACGCACCAAACCCCGTGCGTAATTCCGAAACGCAGAGCGTCCAGGTCTGCGGCGATGCCAAACGCGGCCAGTTCACTATGATTATGGCCGCGATTAAGGCAACGCTGCTTTATGGGCGAACACTGCCACACGAAGGCAATAATCCCCACCCCGACCGCCGGCAGATATGATTGCGGCGCAAGCAGGTTCAGCATAAGCATTACTGCGATCAGCACGCCGCTCGCCGCCATCCAAATCGCAGCATAACCGACCACAAAAAGAGTAACGGAGCGAGCACGCCGACGCTTGAAGCTGCGGTTGAGGATGTGGCGGAGCGGTGTAATCAACGTCGGCGACATCATCGCGACCAGCATCAGCGCCCAGCCCGCCATCAGAGAAGAGATCGGGTTCATCTCCAGCAGCATCTGAAATGAAACCAGCGATGCTCCCGAGTTTGTTACCTGACAGTGAGCAAGAGTCATGATGCTCCCGGGGTTAACCAGGAGCATCATCCACGTTACCGCGCTTATGAGCAGTATCGAGATATTAACCCGTGCATTCTCTCGGGCACTTATTGTCATTGCTGCCCTTGGCGGTAAACGCTGACGCGCCCAACGGTGATTTCCTCACTATCCGGAATAGCATCATCGGGCACAATTCTCACATCGAGCGAATCCGCATCGAGAGAGCTGTTGAGGAATAGGTTGTCAATGATGTCCGTGATGTCCAACACGAAGGTGAGCCCCCCGCCACCATGTTGACCATCCTTTAAGGTAGCCTTCCGAAGTCCGAAAAGTGCAACAGAGCCTGCTCTCTGTTGGTTGACAGAGACGTTGAGCATATATGAGTCTCTGGTTCCTCGAACATTTTCAAGCTTGAGGTAGACATGATCCGGCAAGTTCGTTTCAGAAGATTCCGCGAGGCTCGCTGACACCTTCCCCCGGACGTCAGAATCAAGCCTAACAGTTGCGCGAGCCCCCGAGGTCTTTACCCGGAGAGCTCCGTCGTGGGCTCCGACGAGTTCCGCACTACCTCCGCTGTCCATAGTTTCTCCTTGCGCTGCTTTCGCCGTGACAGGTGCTGCTCCCAACTTTCTCAACCTTTGGGCAAGTTTGTTGGAGGGTTGGGGTGAAACAGTCACCGTCAGATCGTCATAAATATAATCCAACTGCGCGAGACTGTTTACATCGTTCGGGGTATACACCCAGGAAGTGCCGTCCGGAAATGGCATTGCGAATTCCCGATCACCGACGGCTGTGGGTCCGTTAAGCCAGTTCGAGTCGGTCGGGTTGCTGTTTCCGTTCGCGTTCCACGCCGCCCACATCCGGTCAATGTTGCTATGGTGTAAATAGAAGATGGGATCGAGTCCCGCTATGCCCGGATCAGCCATCAAGCCATAGATTGGGCCATTATTCGGAGAGTTGCCCCCAACGTAACGGTGCACCTGATTGTGGGGATTGCTTTCGAGGTTGCCGCTGGGGTTTTCTCCACCATGCCAGAACCCTGTCGTCGGACCACCGAAGCCGGGAAGCGGAGTGGCGGCGTTGCTGCCGGTATAGATAGTATTGCCCTCGCAAGTCTCTGATACCGGAGGAATGGGAACAAAGATGTTAAAGTCGTTATTGGGTCCGAACCGGGCTTCTACATAAAGGGGGTTCGGGGTCACCCCGTCCGGCAAAGTCAGCTGAGTAAAAGCAGGGGGAATCTCATATTCATTGACTGGTCCGAAATAATTCCAGTAGGGCAAAGCCCAGTCCGAAGGACCACCGAGACTCACCACCGCCGCACGGATTTGCGCTTCCAGTGCTAACAGATACCCACGATGCCACGGAGCGAAATACCAACTTTGGTGCTGACACTGATCCCAATACATGTCCTGAAGATTCTGGGATGGAAGCGGTGTCGTTGGCACCTGCGGCGGCGCAGGGATAAAACCCCAGCCGGGAAATGCAGTTTCGCCGGTTATGTACTCGCCATGGATGGCGGCGAAGAACCACCAACTGTTTGGATCATCTAAAGCGCGCGACTGCATTACGCCGACGCCTGCCGCATACCATAAGAGGTCCGAATTGTTGAATGTCCCGCCGTTATTCCACGCATTCCTTCTTGTGAAGCTGACCATTATCTTACCTCCGCTTAGTGAGTAATATTCCGGAGCTGGATTTTGGCGAGTTATGCAAGAGGCAGAGGCTCGTGAGGATTCAGCCCTTTGGATTCGAGCGCGGGCAGCATACTCCGACACCTGTTCGATGTCAATAAAGTAGGATATGCGAATTCAAAAGAACAGATTTACAGAACGCTGCGCGCGTTCGGTCGAGTCAAGGGTTGAAAGTGCCTTGCTAGGGCAAACGCGTTGTTGCCTGTCTATTGCTCACTTTCAACTCATGATTCGCATAGCATTACATGATTCGCATAGCATTATCTGATAGCTAGCGTCTTTAGGTTGGCGGACTTTGGAAGGGAAGGATGGCGGGCGTCTCGCTGTCTCGTCGCCGACACTGTCAGGCGACGAGATAGCGCACAACTTTTTCCTGCGAGCCGACCGAGTTGACGAGCGACTCGACCGAGGGTTCGACCGTGTAGGTGTCGCAGATCAAATTCTCGGCGGCTTTCGCGGCGACGGGTTTGGAGAACAGGTAGCCCTGCCCATTTTCGCAGCCCAGTTTTCGGAGCGCGGCGAGTTGCTCTTTCGTCTCCACGCCCTCTGCGATGACGTTCATGCCGAGGTTCTGCGCGAGACTCACAATCGTGCGGACGATCTCCACGTTCTCGCTATCCTCCGACATGTTGACGACGAAGGAGCGATCAACTTTCAAAGTGTCAATCGGGAAACGATGCAGGTAACTGAGCGACGAATAGCCCGTGCCGAAATCGTCGATGCTCAACTTGATGCCGAGCGCGCGCAGCTTCTTGAGCATCTCGGTCGCGGAGTCAACGTCGTCCATCACCGCGCTCTCGGTGATCTCCAGTTTCAATCCCTCCGGGTTGATCTTCGTCTCTGTGATGATTTGCGTGATCCGCTGAATGAGATCGCTCTGGATGAACTGCTTGCTCGATAAGTTCACGCTGACGAACAGAGGCGGATCAGAGGGGAATATCTTTTGCCAGCGTTCCATCTGCTGGCACGCCTCGCGCAGCACCCATTCGCCGATCTCCACGATCAAGCCCGTCTCTTCGGCGAGCGGAATGAAATGGGCGGGCGAGATGAAACCCTTCTCCGGGTGATTCCAGCGAACGAGGGCTTCGAAGCCGGAGATTTTGAAAGTCTCCAGATCAACGATGGACTGGTAGTAGACGATGAACTCCCGACGCTCGACCGCGAGGCGCAAGGCCGTCTCCATCTGCAACAGGTCGTTGACCTGCGCGTGCATCACGGAGTCGTAAATTTCGTGACGGTTTTTACCGAGCGACTTCGCGCGGTACATGGCCGCGTCCGCGTCTCTGATCAATCCTTCGGCCTGATGATAGCTGGTCCAACTCGAAGCCACGCCGATGCTCACCGTCGTAAACACCTCGCGCCCGCTCAGTGTGAAGGGAGCGGCCAGTTCGCTCTTGATGCGTTCGGCCACCTCAATCGCTTCGCTCTCCGCATAGACATCTTCGAGCAGGAGGATAAACTCGTCGCCGCCGAGCCGCGCCACCGTGTCGCCCGCTCTCACGCAGTTCCACAGGCGCAGGGCGACCTCTTTGAGCAGTTGATCGCCGACCGAGTGGCCTAAGCTGTCGTTGATAATCTTGAAGCGGTCCAGATCAACATAGAGGATGGCGAATTTGCGCTCCTCGTTGCGCTGCGCGCGGGCGATTGCCAGTTCCAGGTGATCTATGAACATGGCGCGATTCGGCAGACCCGTGAGCACATCGTGCATGGCCTCGTGTTGCAGCTGTTCCTCGGCGCGCTTGCGGTCGGTGATGTCCTGAATCTGGAAGACGAGCGGCGTCGAGGCGACGTGCGGGCCACCCGCCAGAGACGCGCTCCACAGTCCCCACACCTTATGTCCGGACTTGTGCCGGAAGCGCACCTCGCACTGGTCAATCGTGCTGTTGCCTTTACGCAGACGCTTGATGGCGTCAACCGCCACGCCGAGATCATCCGGGTGGATGACGGTCAAAAAGTCTATGACCAGCATCTCGCGCTCCGAGTATCCCAGAATCTTACAGAGCGCGCGGTTGACCTGAAGCCAGCGTCCCTCGGAAGAGACGAGCGCCATGCCGATGGCGGCGAAGTCGAAAGCGTTGCGGAAACGGTCTTCGTCGCTCGCCGAGTTGAGATTGCTGCTGCTGTTGTTGGCAACAGCCGTCGTGCCCGTGGTTGCGACGCTGATGTAATGGTTATTTCTAAAAGAGGCGTAGGCGAAATAGGCGAGGGCGGCAAAGACCCCTGCGAGCAGGGCGGTGTTCAGGCCGATGAAATGAGTGACCGCCGCCAGTATTCCGGCGACGCCTCCGGCCATGAGATAGACGCAGAGAGAGTTGAGATAACTTTTAGCCAGCGTCCGCTTGCGCCCCTGCTGCGGGCTTGCGCTTCTGCCGTGCAGAGAAACCGCTGCGCTCAGAACAGATTGAAAAACGACGAGGGCGGCGAGCGCGGTCAGGATGGCGGGAACGGATTGAGCTTCGAGGAGTTGCGGCAACGAACCGAACCCGAAGCGCAGGAGGGGTGCGGCGAGGAAGATCGGGAGCACGGAGATCGCCGAACGATAGATGAGCAGCCCGACGCTCTTGCTGGAATGAAGCAGCACGCAGGGCGTGACGACGAACGCGAGCACCACCGCCGCTTCGGCGTCGAACAGCAGGAGGGAGAGAAGTAAGAAACTATCCGTGAGGTAGAGATGATTGCCGAGGATAGTGTTCTTCACGGGGAAGGCCGCGCAGGTATGCACCGCACAGAGGGCGAACAGCAGAAGCGGCAGTCCGAGATATGCGGTCGGTAAATTGTAAATAGCCGCTAAAAAGATGAGCGCATCTACAAATAAGATTACCTTTGCGTAGAGGTTGATATTTTTTTGTTCGAAGGAACTTTTCATGCCGCCCTGATGTGCAACTTGAAGCTGGAGTTTGAGCGGAGGCAAGCCTTTAGCTTGGCGTCCGAACTGTCAACTAGGCAATTCAAATGCCACCTAGCCCGCACACGAGAACGCCTCCGATTCCCGCCAAACTCGTGTCCACGCGACAGGACGGTTCGCGCTTTGTGCCATCACCCCCATTCAAGTTGACTTGAGCGGCAGAGCAGATTGACAGAAATTACATCACGGTCGAGTCTCGCTCCGCCATGCGTGGCGAAAGCGCGACGAACGAATCGCGCTCGACTGGCCTGAAAGCGGCGCGCCTCCGTTCGACGGCGCGCTCCGCTGCTGCCGTCGCTGTCATCGCTGTCGTTGCGGATAAGAAATGTGACAACATCGAGCGGTTTTCGCGTTAAGATAGTTTCCTAATGATCGCAACACGAATGGACAGAGTGAGCCGTCGAAGGGTCTTCGGAAGCAAGGCGGGCGGCGGGGTCTGATTAAAGTTCTGTGATATTCGCAAAACGGGGAAGGGGCAGAAAAAATTATGCGTTGGCGAGGCAGGCGCGAGAGTACGAATGTGGAGGATCGCAGGGGCGTCGGGCGCGGCGGGCTGGCGGTCGGCGGTGGACTCGGCACGATTGTCTTGATCGTGCTCGCGCTCCTGTTCGGCGCAGACCCGCGTGAGTTGCTCGATCAGAGCGGCGGGCAGAACCCCGCGCAGGGCACGCAAAGCGGGCGACCGGCTAACTCGCAGGAAGACGAACTCAAGCAGTTCTCGTCGGTCGTCCTCGCCGAGACGGAAGACGTGTGGCAGCAACTCTTTCAACAAGCGGGCAGGCGTTACCGCGAGCCGACGCTTTCGCTCTTCACCGGACAGACGCGTTCGGCCTGCGGCGCGGCGGGCGCAAGCACCGGACCCTTCTACTGTTCGGGCGACGAGAAGGTTTACATAGACCTCTCTTTCTATCGTGATCTGCGGACGCGCCTCGGCGCACCCGGCGACTTCGCACAAGCCTACGTCATCGCACACGAGGTCGGCCATCACATCCAACACCTGCTCGGAACGATGGAGCAGGTGGACGCGCAGCAGCGCAGGATGAGCGAAGCGTCGGCCAACCGTCTCTCCGTCATGCTCGAACTACAGGCAGACTTCTACGCGGGCGTCTGGGCACACTACGCGGAGCGTCGGGGCATCATCGAACCGGGCGACATCGAAGAGGCGCTTAACGCGGCCACCGCCATCGGAGATGACCGTCTACAGCAGAGAGGCCAGGGCTACGTCGTCCCCGATTCCTTCACGCACGGCACTTCCGAGCAGCGCGTCCGCTGGTTCAGAAAGGGATACGAGACGGGCGACATGCGGCAGGGCGACACTTTCAGTGCAAGGAATCTCTAACTCCCGTTATGCAGTTGGAAATACGCGAGGCGCGCACGAAAGATGAGTTAGAGCGGCTGTTCCCGCTGCTGCTGTTGGCAGAGCCTTCCCGGAGCGCGCTGCGTTGGAGCCTGCGCAATCTGAGCGACACGGCCTATCGCATGGACGTTGACGGAGAGTTGGCGGGCGCGGCCACGATGCGCTGGCGACGCGACCCTTGCGAGATGGTTGAACTGGCCGTCGCGCCTGAGCGGCAGGGCGAAGGACTGGGAAAGAAGTTTGTCGCGTGGCTCGTCGCGGAGGCGCGCCGTCGCGGCAAGGCGGAGATCATCGTGGGCACGAGCAGCACGAGCGCGGCCAACCTGATCTTTTATCAGAAGTGCGGATTCAGAGTAGACCACGTGCGACAGGATTACTTCTGGTATTACGACGAGCCGGTCTATGAGAACGGACTGCCCGTGCGCGACATGCTCGTCTTTCGCCAAGACCTTGCCGGAGCGTTTGCGGGCGAGACGACGGAGCAGGCCGCCACAGACGATTCCTGAAGATTAACTAACGCAGCCACGAAGCAGAGGAGACAAAGGTTGGAACGCATCGTCGAGTGTGTGCCGAACTTCAGCGAGGGGCGCAGGCCGGAAGTCATCGAGCAACTCATCGCCGCCGTCGAGTCGGTTGACGGGACGGCGGTGCTCGATACGCACGTGGATGCGGATCATAACCGTTCGGTCATCACGTTTGTCGGCGGGGCGGACACGATTGTCGAGGCGGCGGTGCGTGTCGCCGCACGCGCGGCTGAGTTGATCGATCTGCGACAGCATGTGGGCGTCCACCCGCGCGTGGGCGCGCTCGACGTGCTGCCCTTCGTGCCCGTGCGCGGCGTGACGCTGGAGGATTGCATCCATCTCGCGCACGCGGCGGGAGCACGCATCGCACGCGAGACGGGCGTGCCCGTCTATTTTTACGAGAGCGCGGCGCGCAAGCCCGACCGCGTGAATCTGGAAGACGTGCGACGCGGCGGTTTTGAACAGTTGCGCGAAGAGATTGGCGTGAATCCCGAACGCGCCCCGGACGAGGGCGCGCCGCGCGTGCATGAGACGGCGGGCGCGTGCGTCGTCGGCGCGCGTTCGCTCCTCATCGCCTACAACATCAACCTGCACACGACGGAGATCAGCGTCGCGCGTCGCATCGCACGCGCCGTGCGCGGGCGCGACGGCGGCCTGCGTTTCCTGAAGGCGCTCGGCTTCGAGTTGCGCGAGCGTGGCCTGACACAGGTTTCGATGAACCTCGTGCGCTTTGAAAAGAGCGCACTCCATCACGCCTTCGAGGCCGTGCGGCGCGAGGCCGAACGCTACGGCGTGCGCGTGGCCGGTAGTGAGATCGTCGGCCTCATCCCGCAGGCCGCGCTCGACCGCAGCGCGGAATATTTTCTCCAGATCGAAAACTTCTCCCCCGAACTCATACTCGAAAACCGCATCGCCTCCGCGCTCGCCAGAAGGCGAGAGGCCGCACGCCTTGAACGCCGGAGAGACGATGCCCTTGCCGTGAGTTGGAGCGCGGATGTCGAAGCGGAAGCCGTCGCGCGGCGCGGCGTCATGCCGGAGCATGAAGTTAAGAGAACTGCTAACGAACGCTCGCCCCGCGCCCCGGATGCTTCGACGCACGACGCCGCAACGACAGTGCCGGAAGAGATCACGGGCGGCGGCGCGGCGGCGGCGCACGCGGCCTCGCTCGCGGCTGCGCTCGGCGAGATGGTCGCGCATCTGGTCGAGCGCAAGGGCAAGCAGGAGGACATGGAACGCGAAGCGCGCGACGCTTTGCAGGCGTTGAGCGATCTGCGCGCGCGGCTGGCGGAAGCGGCAGACGCGGACGGCGCGAGTTTCGCGGGAGTGCTCGGCGCGCGTCGCATGCCGGGGCGAAACGACGAAGAGCGGCGGGCGCGCGAGAACGCCCTGGAAGAGGCTTTGAAGGGTGCGGCGGCGGTGCCGCTTGAGACGGCGAGCCTCGCCGTGCAGGTCGGCGAGTTGTTGGAGACGCTGGCCGAACTCGGCGAACCGGCGTGGCTCTCCGACGCTGCGACGGGCGCGCAACTCGCGCTCGCCTCGACGGTCGCCGCGCGTTACAACGTGCTCGTCAACACGTCTGAATTAGAGGATGAAGAGTTTGCCTCGGAACACGTTTCGCGCGCCGACGATCTGCTCGAACGCGCACGCGAGATCGCTGCGCGCGTCGAGGTGATGCTGCTGGAATCAATCGGAAGATAGAGCGGAGGCGAGAAAGCGAGTATGGAAAACGAGAGAAGAGAGGATGCGCGGGCGCGCGTCTCCATCGAAGCGTGGTGGGAGGGATTGTCGGGCAGGCACCAGGCGCGCGTCTCAGACCTCAGCCTCGGCGGTTGCTTCATAGACTCGCTCGGCAAAGCAGAGATCGGCGAACTCATCGTCTTCGCCATCAAGCAACCCGACGGCGGGTGGCTCCAACTGCGCGGGCAGGTCGCTTCCGTAGATCAGCACGTCGGGTTCAGTCTCGCCTTCACCTATCTCACCGAAGACGAGCAACACGCGCTTAGCGAACTCATCACTCCTTGAGACGGATTCGACGCTCGCCGGATGTCCGGCTTACTTGTTGCGCGCGCTCTGCCTCCAACTGCGAGAGATCATATTGCGGGACGCAACTCATTCTCTTCCGTGTCAGCCTCCGGCGTTCTTCATAAAAATTATCTTTAGCTAGAGATGTTTGCGGAGGAAGGTGACGATCTTCCAGCCGTCGATATATTTCCAGGGCGACTGGCCGAGCGTGTAGTGGCCGCAGCGCAGCCAGACGGCGTCGAGCGGATGCCCGGCTTTGCGCACGCCCTCAATCGCATCGCGCGAGAGGTCTGCGGGGAAGGTGAGATCGTAGCGCGCGGCGATGAAACGAATCGGGCGCGGCCTGAGGTGTTTGAGTTTTTCCGAATAGGCGAGCGGGCTGATGGGTAGCCAGTAGTGGCGCAGTTCGTCGAGCGTTACGGAGTCTGCGAACCCGGCGCGGACGTGCGCCGTGGAGATGCCGCGCCACGCTACGTCGGCCACGTAGCCGGAGACGTGGTTGAAGACGCCCGTGCAGACGAGCGGCTCATGCACGAGCGAGAGAAAGCCGACGCACGAACCGATGCTCGTGCCCATGATCCCTATGCGCTCGTAACCCTGTTCGTGCAGCCAGCGGACGGCGGCGCGCGTGTCGAGCACGGCCTGACGCATGGATTGCAGCGTGCGCCCGATGTTGGAAGAGACGAGATGATCTGCGCGTTCGAGTTCGGGCGTGCGGCGCGCGTCGTGGTAGGGAAGCGACAGGCGCAGGGCGGCGATGCCGAAGCGTGTAAAGACGTGGCATAGGTCGGCGTAGCTGTCCGGCTGCGCGTTCCAGTGCGGCAGAATGACGACGGCGCGGCGCGTGTCGTTCTCTTTGCCGGTAATGGTTGACTCGCGGAAGAAGCGCGCGTGCGCCGTGTTGTTTTCCGGCGCGGGCGTCTCAATTGCGCTCGTCCACGTCAACCTTTGACCGTCGAGCCGGTAATCGTTAATGGGAGGGAGCGCGTAAAACTCTTCACTGCGGGCGACGGCCTCTGCGGCATAGGCGGAGAGGATCAGGCGCGGGTCGCCGCCGTTGGCGTGCGGAGCGATGAAAGACGTGCCCCACTCGAAAGGGCGCACGATGCGGTTGGTGTCGCGCGTGGCGAAATGACGTTCCTTGATCAGTATCCGGCGTTTGAGCAACTTCGCTTTTGACCTCCGTAAAAAATTTAAGGTTAACAGAGCGAAAGGTCAAAAGGCGAAAGGCGGAGGAACGAAAGGCGAAGGACTGAAAGGCGAGGGCAAACGTAAAAGGGAAGAGGGAAAGGAAAAGACGAACACGTCGTCGCTTCTCCTTTCCCTCTTCCCTTTTACCCTTTACCCGACGGAGCGGATTTCAGGGTTGAGTGTTAGACGACACCGCACAGCGACCATGCCTGTGCGACGGCGTTGTAGTTCGTGCTGCCCGATCCGTAGAGCGCAGCCGCCGCGTTGAGCGTGGCCGTGCGTGCGCCGCGGAAGTTGGTGCTCGAAGTCATGTAGGAGGTGAGCGCGCGATACCAGATGCGCGCCGCCGCGTCTGCGCCGATGCCGGTCATCGAACCGCCGCGATGGTGCGTGCCGCCGACGGCCACGAGGTAGAAAGCCTTGTTGCCGATGCCGGAGTTGATGTGGACGCCGCCGCTGTCGCCCGTGCCGGTGTAACGTTCCGCGTAGTGATCGGGATCGTCGTCGGCGGTGAAGCCGCTGTTGCTGGCGGAGTGGGGGTTGTCCATGTAGCGCAGGGCGTCGCCCGCCACGCCCGGCGTGTAGCATTGCTCGCCGATCTTCCAGGTGTTCGAGGTTTGCCCCTGCGTGTAGCGTTCGACCATCGCCCCGAACACGTCGGACATGGACTCGTTGAGCGCGCCCGACTCGCCCGAATAGGTGAGCCGCGCCGTGCGCTCGGTGATGCCGTGCGTCATCTCGTGGCCGCAGATGTCGAGCGTGACGAGCGGCGAGAAGGATGAACCGTTACCGTCGCCGTAGGTCATGTAGCTGCCGTTCCAGAAAGCGTTGTTGTAGCCCACGCCGTAATGCACGACTGAACTGATGAGGCCGGTGACGCCATCGGCGGAAGTGTAATAGACGGGGCCGCCCGCGCCGTCAATGCCGCGCCGACCGTGCGTGTTGTAGAAATAGTCGTAGGTCTTGCCCGCGCCGTAATGCGCGTCAACGCCCGCGCGCTGCGTCGAAGTGTTCCAGACGTTGTCGGCGTCGGTGAAGCGATAGACGGAAGAGGTCGTGTTGCGCATGTCGAAGGTGCCGATCTTGCGCGTGAGGTCTTCCATGTAATAAGAGGGCGAACGGAAGTAGGTGTTGATCGTCACGGTGCCGCTGTAGAGCGAAGAGCCGGAAGCGGTTTGCAGGTTGTCGTAGTTCCACACGACGTTGCCCGTGTGAGCGTCAACGAAATAGACGGGCATGGAGGTCTGTTCGGTTCCGTCTTCACGGCGCAGTTCCACGCGATAGGTCAGGTAGTCGTTGCCTTCGTGGCGGAGGATCTGCATGTCGGCAGCGGGCGGCGCGGTCAGGCAATCTTCACAACCGAGATCGCTGACGGCTGTGCGCACGGCTTCGTCCGGCGTGCGGTGCGGGGTGGTGTCGGCCTGCACGGAGTCGATGAGGTCGTCCGTGACGGCGAAGACCGAATCGTCCGGGTTGAGGTGAACGATGGCCTCGCCGCCGAAGACCGGGATGTCCTGATAGGTTTGTTGGAAGCGCGTGTGCGTCTTTTCCTGATCGTCTTTGGAGACGCGCGTGGCTTTCAGTTCGCGCTTGGCATCGCGGATGCCGTGCTTTTCGGCGCGGGCGGCGATCACGTCATGCGCGATCTCTTGCGAGCGCGCCAGTTTGGCCGCAGCCTTGTCGGCAGATTTGTCGGCTGACGCGGAAGCGTCACGACGGGGGATGGTGAGGGCGAAAACGAACGCGAGGGAGATCGCGATAACGAAGATGGGTTTTTTCATTGATTCTCCTTGATTGAGTCTGAGTGTTTCGGGTCGTGAAGAGACGGAGCCGCAAACCTTGCGCAGCCCCGCGAGAGGGAACGAGGACGGGAGTAGAGATGAAACAGCCGTGCCGACTTGAATAGAATGAATTGAGCACAGAAATACCGCGAGATTAGTGCGTCAACCGCTGCCTGATTGTTTAAAAGAGACGCCGTCCAGAATTGAGGAGAAACTTGTGCGGCGTTAAGGTCAAAAACAATTGTAATAATTTTACTGCGACTTGGGGGAGGCAATTATTAGCAGCTTATCTATACGAGGGCAAGACTTTTGATCTGGCCGATTTTGCGTTGGAACAAAAAAATGACATCTCGCTTTGCTCCGGCGCGGACGTTCCGCGTTGAGACGTAAAGTTGGACCCCGGAAACGAGAAAGGCGAGTCTCACCTGAGACTCGCCTTTCTTCTAACCCGGATACGTCGCGCCTGCGTCGCCGCGACGCTTAACGGCTGCGCGGGTATGCGCCCGTGTCGTCCGGTTGCCAGTCAACGACGGGCTGGATGGCGGGATTGTCACGGCAGACCCAGACGTTAGCGCGCATGCCGCTCTTCAAGACCTTACTTCTCCGCTCGATGCGTCGCCAATCGCTCCGCGTGAACGCCTTGCCGTTGATGAGATAGAACTCCGAAGGGTCGTCCGTCGCGGGGTGGCGGATGGTGACTTCTTCGGTGGTGTCGAAGTTGGTGCGGATGCGCAGGAAGATGCTCCCTCTCCGGCGACGATAGGCAAGCACGCGCCCGTCATAAAGTGTGAGATCGCTACGGTCGCACTTCAGTTCTGCCGAGGGCATGACGCGGCCACGCGACGGCTGCTGCTGCTGCTGCGCGACGCGTGCCCCGCCCGCTGCGGAGACGTAGCTGGAAACGGAG
>DASWNS010000616.1:0-2202 GCA_036399115.1 Pyrinomonadaceae bacterium
CCAACAGCAGCACGCCCGACGCGACGATGAACTGGCCGACGAAATCAATGTCCGCGCGCAGAGGGATAGCCGTGCGAGAGCCTTTAATAAAAGTCGAGGCCGTATAGATGCCCGTCGTGAAGACCGAGAAGCGGCTCACGGTGGCGAAGACGCTGATGCCGAAAATGGCCGCCCAGATCGCCATCGATTCCGGCTTCGTGCCGACCTTCAACAGGTAGATGACCGCCGCCGCGAAGCAGACGAGCGCGACGCCGTAAGCGAGCGAAGCGATGCCGACGTGAATCGGTCGCCAGTAGGAATCGAGGACGGGCGGCAAATTGATGAAGTCGTTGCCGATGAAGCGCGCCAGAACGAGGATGAGCGCGGCGAGCGGCAGCGACAGCGCGCCGATGAAGCGAAAGTTCTTGCGCCCGGAGATGATCATGGTCGTGATGCCTGCGCCAAAGGCGAACGCGAGGCTCAGATCGTAGAGGTTGGCAAACGGGATGAAGCGAAACGCCCACTGCATCTCCGCCGCGCTGCGCCCCTGCGACAAAAAGATTTGCAACTCGCGGTCGTAACCCGCCACCCAGCGCACGCACCAACTCGACAGGTTGAAGAACACGCCGAGGCAGCCCGTCCACAAGCCGATCTTCTGCGCCATGTTCGAGGGCGCGTAAAGATTCGTCAGGTGGAAAGTGGCGGCGGTCAGGTAGCAGGCGAGCGCGATCATCATCAACGCGCCGTCGTCTATGAAGCGGTCGCCGCCCATCTGAATGCGCAGGAAGACCATCAACAGCGAGCCGACGATGGGGAGGATCGCGGGCAGATACGACTTGAGCGACCAGCCGCTGCCTTCCTCTTGTTTCGGAGAACTGGCTTCGGACGGACTACTTATGATTTCCGCATTATGTAGAGCTTCACTCATGATTTTTTACCTCTTGGGGCTGCCCCGTGATGGCCTGTAAGAGTTTCTTGAATCTGTCTTCGAGCGCGATGACGTTGCGGTTGGTGTTGCCGCCGAGGATCACGTCGAAATCTTTCGAGCCGGAATCACGCTCTTCGACAATCGCCCACACGCGCTGGTGCGAGAAGAAGAAGACCGCGCTCAGCGTGAGAAAGAGCAGGCCGCTGCCGATGTAAA
Source organism: Pyrinomonadaceae bacterium (assembly GCA_036399115.1). Taxonomy (GTDB): domain Bacteria; phylum Acidobacteriota; class Blastocatellia; order Pyrinomonadales; family Pyrinomonadaceae; genus JAIVJZ01. The sequence continues at coordinate 1,124 of DASWNS010000616.1, forward strand.
AGGGCGTCGTGCCGGGATCACGCTGGATGGCGAGGATGTGCGCGTTCGGCACCTTCTCAAAATCAACCAGCCGGAACTTGTAACCGGCGACCGCACGCCCGATTGGCGCGCCGCTCGGCAACTCCTGTGCAAACGCAAACGCGCGGCTCCGCTCGCCCGCCGGAGTTGTCACGTTCAGAATTGCCGCGGGCTTGTTGTATTCGCCGGACTGCGAAGTGATCTGGCTGCCCTGCATGATGAAGTCGGGTTGGAAATCAACGAAGTCGATCTTTGTTCCATCGGGCAGTTGGGTGGAACCGTCGCGCGCGATGTTCACCAACTGCGGCTCGCCGCCCGCTTCCGGCGTGAGGCTCAGCTTGATGTTGCGCGCGTGGCCGACGTTGATAAAGCTGGCTTGAAAGAAACGATAGCCGCGATAATCGTAGGGACGATTCATGTGTACGAGCGCGTCGTGTTCGCCCGTCTCGTCTTTGATCTTGATCTGGGTCAACCAGTCAATGGTGTTGTCCGCCGTGATGGGGCCGTCTTTTCTGATCAACTCCTGCCGGATGTCCGTGCAGTAGACTTGAAAGGGCAGGGTGGCGGTGGATTTATCCAGACGAAAAGTGTTCGGATCGTCCGTGTTGAAGATCGTCTCGGTCATTTCATTCGAGGTTGTGCCGGGCTTCAAGCCCATCTGCCCCGTGCGCCCGAACTGCGCCGTCAGAAACCCGCCGAAGAAGATCGTCAGGAGCGCAACGTGGACGGCATACGCGCCGAGGCGATTCCAGGTGCCGCGCTGCGCGAGAATGAAGGTGCGATTGCCCTTCTCCGTCACGATGGGTTTGTAGCCGACGCTCTTTGTCGCCGCCGCGATGCGTTCGACAAGCGCGGCGCGGCTCTCGCCGCGCATCTCAAGCGTGTGCGTCACGGGCTGCTTGCGCAGCCAGGCGGCGACGACTTCGAGTTTCGGTCGCGCGATGTAGACCCACGCGCCGGGAAAACGCTCAATCGAAGCGAGCACGATATTCAACGAGAGGATCAGCAGGAGCGCGTTGAAATACCACGAATGGTAGATGTCGAAAACGTCGAGCTTGCCG
>DASWNS010000617.1:0-21516 GCA_036399115.1 Pyrinomonadaceae bacterium
CGGCGGACGTTGCCGCGCGAGAGCGTCACGCTGCGGCCGATGGCGTCGAACACGCCGCGCCCCTCGACGAGCATCACCTGCGGCACGTAGGCCGCGCGCCCGACGATGAAGAAGAACAGAAAGAGCGCGCCCGTCGTCAGCAGGATGAACAGCAGCACGCCGAGTATGCCGCCTAACAACATCGCGCCGCCGCCAATCGCCAACGCGCCGCCGACCACCATCGCGACCGCAATGAGCCACGTGAAGAAGATGATCATGCCGACGACCCAGGCGAAGATGCCGATCATGAACAGCGCGCCGACGAGTCCCCAGAAACGCGAGCGCACGCTCCGGTAGATCATGCGCGCCGAGACGGGTTCATCCCACAACAAATGCATGACGAGGTTGCGCGATGCGCCGCCCATGATGAGCAGGAAAAAGAAGTTTCCCGTCATCAGCAACAACCCTCCGACGACGGCCATGCCGACGTAGAGCACGAGCCGCCCGCCGCTCTCCGTCGCAGGGATCGCGTGCATGCTCACAGTCCACAGCACGGAGCCGGTGGCCGAGCCGACGACCGGAGGCGCAGCCGTGCGTATGAGCGTCAGGAAATGGCGACGGTAGAGACGAATCGTGCGATCAATGAGATCGCCCGCGCCGAGCGGGGAGAGTGAGAGACGACTGGCAGCGGGCGTGTTGGTCTGCATCGGACGAGAAGACTGCGGACAGGCGCGCGTCGGTTGAGTTAGACGAAGAAGATTCTAGCACACGCCGCAAAGCGCGACCGCCGCTCCCGTCGGAGTCGCGGCCTCGATCAGCTTGTCCGCTGTGCGCCCTCCGTGTCGTCTGTGCCTCTGTGGTGAATGCTTATCAAAGACACTTACCGCAGAGACACGGAGCACACGGAGGGGGCACAGAGAGTTAAGCTAAGTTCAACTCCCGAGCTTGTACTTGTCGAAGGGCGTCCACGCACTCTGGTCGCCCACCTTGCAACGCGTGATGGTCGGGTACTTGCACACGTCTATGGCGTAGACGGGATGAATCTCCCAGACGGAGATGCGTACGGGATTGCCTGCCGACGGGATGCCGTTTTCGCAGGGACGGTGCGCCGCGTCGAAGAGGAGCGTGCCCGTGATGCGCACGGGGTACTTCTGGAAGACTGCGCGGTAGGGCGCGCTGTCGAACTTGTCCCAGACGGCGGGACGGAAGTGCGGGCTGATCTCGGCTGTGATCGAGTTGCAGCGCAAGTCCGGCTTGCCCTTCGGCGCGGCGGCCTGCGCGCCGGGCACAGTCCGCAGCGAGATGTGTATGTCGTTCGACTCGTTCCCCGGAATCTTGCAGTTCACGTCCTCGCCCTTCGCCGTGTCGTCGTGCTTGGCGTCCATGACGTAGCCGACGAAGACCACTTTCGTGCCTTCGCCGAGCGTGAGGCTGCGCCCGCTGTCCTTGATCTTCAGTCCGAGCAGTTTGGAACGATCCGGCGGGAGGCGCGTGCCCTCGCCCCAAGGCAGGTCGGGCATGTTGTTGACGGCGGTTTGTAAACCTACAAAGGCATTATAGGTGACGGGCACGGGGTCGCCCTTGACGCAAAAGTTGTTCTTCGCGAGGTTCTCAAGCGCGTGCGCGCCCGTGGGGTCGGTGCTGGCCGCGCTGCCGCCGCGCGGGCAGGCATCGTCAATCGGACGCTTCATCTTGATGGCTTCAAAGGGCAGCGTCGGGCAACCGGGGTCGAACGCTTTGCCCTGCGCGAGCAGCGGACGCGGAGTGTGCGCGGCGGGCGCGACGACATAAGTGAGCGAGGAGAACAGGAGAACGCACGCGAGAACCGTGAACCAACCCAGACGCTTCATGTGGAGCACCTCAATTTTGTTTGGGTCGGCGCGCCGCAGCTTTCGGCGAAGACCTTCAGCCGGGAGCGACCGAGAGTTTTAAGTTTGACTTGCTCTGTGGGCGGCGGGCGGAAGGCGGCACGGCTTCGCTTCCGCGCTGCCGTTGCGTAAGCACGCCCCGGCAGGTTTCGCGTCCGGTGGCCGTGCCCTCGCCCGCGCGTGCGACAGAGTAAAGCACAAGCCGGACGGGGCTTCAAATTATTCGGAGCGTTCGACTGCGGAGGACGAGAAACGGCGGTTGTCCATTTTTCTGGATACAAATTTTCAAAATTCTGGACAGCTACGTAATCCTGACGCGGAAAGTTCCTTAAATTATTCTTAATTTTGGCGGCAGCAATCGTGGCTTCAAAGTTGCAGTTAACGGTTCAGCCACATTGCTTGAGCTTTACAGTCTTTAGAGTTTCCTTCCTGACAAAAACAGTATCGCGTGCGGGTCGAGTCGGTTAGGTCAACGCATCTGTTGTGTGCGAAGCAACTCGAAAACCTTGTCGTCAATAACACAGAAATTGTGGGGAGCCTCTTCCGCCGAAGTTGTGGAAACTGCTCTCCCGGTCGCACATCTCTCTTAAAAATCTTTCAGGAGAACACACAAATGAGGTCGAAAGTTTTAATTTTGCTGGTCGCTATTTTCAGCTTTTCGCTGACAGCGACGGCACAGACGAGCCGTGGCACTGTCAGCGGCACAGTCACGGATCCGGCGGGCGCCGTCGTTTCGGGAGCGAACATTACGCTCACCAACACCTCGACCGGCCTCAGCCGCACGACGAACACCAATGAGGAAGGATTATACCGCTTCGAGGCGGTTGATCTGGGTACTTACACTGTCGCCATCGAGGCGACCGGCTTCGGCGCGTTGACGAAAACCAACGTTATTGTCAACGCCAACCAGACTTCCGCCGTCGATGCACAGATCACACCGGGCGGCCAGCAAGTGACCATCGACGTGATCGCGGACGCAGGCGCGGCGCTCCAGACCGAAGCCCCCGTGCGCGGCGGCAACATCTCGCAACGCCAGATCACGGAACTGCCGACTGGCAGCCGCAACCCCGTGGGGCTTGCGCTGACGCTGCCCGGCGTGACGACCAACCGCACCGGCGTCGGCATCAGCACCTTCGTCGTCAACGGCGCGCGCGGACGCTCGAATAACTTCCTGATCGACGGCGTCGAGAACAACGACATCTCCGTCGCCGGACAGGGCTTCGAGATCAACAACCCGGATGCCGTACAGGAGGTTTCCGTCCAGACCTCGAACTACGACGCGGAGTTCGGTCGCGCGGGCGGCGGCGTCGTCAACGTCATCACGCGCTCGGGCGAGAACGAATTCCACGGCACGCTTTCGACCGTCCTCGATTCGTCGCGCGACGATGCGATCACCAGTTCGCAGGCGCGCAACGCAGCCGTCATCCAGCGCGGCTACCCGCTGTTCTTCATGGACAACATCTACTCGGCCACGCTCGGCGGCCCGCTTCACCTGCCGCGCTTCGGCGAAGGCGGCCCCGCTATTACCAACGGCAAAGACCGCACCTTCTTCTTCACGGCCTTCCAGTTCCAGCGTCAACGCTCGAATGCGTCGGTCAATCTGGTGACGCCCACGGCGGCTGGCCGCGCCACGCTGCGCTCGCTCTTCGCGCCCGGCGCCAACGCCAACGTGGACTTCCTGCTGAACACGACGGCGGAGACGGTCGGCACCGCTAACCCGCTCCAACTCGCCCTCGGCGTCGCGCCCGGCGCGAGCGGCACGTCATCCACCGCCTGCACCCAGGCGGCGTTGAATGCGGGCAACCGCCCCTGCGTCGAGTTCGCCACGTTCGTCAGGAACTACGCGTCCGTCTATGACGAGTATGAATTCCAGTTCCGCGTCGATCACAAGATCGGCAACAACGATCAGCTCTCGGCGCGCTTCCTGCGGGAGACGCAAGCCCAGCCCTTCGGCGGCGGCGCAAACTTCCCCGGCTTCGACGCCGACTACTCGGCTGAGTTCTATAACTTCCTGATCTCCGAAACGCACGTCTTCTCGCCGACCCTGACGAACGAGGTGCGCCTCTCCTACAACCGCATCAAGTATCTCTTCCCGATTCAAGACCCGTCCGGCCTCGGCGGGCGAACGCCGAACCGCACCGTCACCTCGATCTCGCTGCCGCAGGTCGCCTCGAACATTCCGCAGGGGCGCACCGCGAACAACTACGTGATTCAGGACACGGTCAGCAAGGTGATGGGTAACCACACCTTCCGCGGCGGCGTGGACTACCTGCGCCAGATTTCGACGCAGCTTGCGCCCAACAACCAGCGCGGCTCGCTGAACTACGCGGCCAGCACTGGCTACACCTCTTTCGCCAACTTCGTCGACAACTTCGGCGGCCAGAACGGCGCGGCGGCGCGCGACTTCGGCGAGCCGGTCTACTTCCCGTCGATGCACCGCATCGCCACCTTCTTCCAGGATCGCTGGAAGGCCACGTCCGATTTGACGCTCACGCTCGGCCTGCGCTACGAGAACTTCGGCACGCCGTTCAACACGCTGCGCACGCCCGCCTACACCGGCCTCTTCAACGTTAACCCGGTGACTTTGGCCGGTCCCTACAGCCAGCCGAATCAGGTGCAGAGGGACAACAACAACTTCGCCCCGACGGTGGGCGTCGCCTATTCGCCGTCGTTCACGAACGGCTTCCTCGGCTCGTTCTTCGGCGACAAGAAGTCCGTGATTCGCGCCGGTTATCAGATCGGCTACGACTCGTTCTTCAACAACATCGCCTCGAACGCCGCCGCCTCGTCGCCGAACGTCATCCAGACGACGAATACTTCGCTGGTGACCGCGGCGAACCCACGCGGGTTCGCGAATTTCTCCAACCAGTTCCCCACGACCGCGGCGGCGCTCTCGCCCTTCAGCCCGCAGACGCTGATCGCTCCCGACCTCGTTAACCCGTACTACCAGCGTTGGTCGCTCGGCTTCCAGCGCGAGTTGCCGTTCAATCTCGTCATGGACGCGTCCTACGTGGGGTCGAAGGGCACGAAGCTCTACATCAACGAGGACGCCAACCCGCTCGTGGCGATTCCGGCGCTACGTCGCCCCGTCCCAGCCGGATTCACCGGCACGCCGCAAGCCCGCCTCGATCCGCTACAGGGCGCGCGCACCGTCCGCACCAACGGCGGTTCGTCCAGCTATCACGCGGGTCAGGTGGAAGTGCGCCGCCGCTTCCGGAACAACTTCCAGGTGACGGGCGCGTACACATTCTCGAAGAATCTGAGCAACGCGGACGAAGTCTTCGCCACGGGCGTCGGCACGGCCAGTTCGGTCTTCGCCCTCCCGGCTGTGTTCGGCGGCGACCCGCTTGAGAAGGGTCTGTCGCAAAACGACCGCACGCACCGCGCGGTCTTCACCTACGTCTTCGAAGTTCCCTTCATGCGCGAGCAGAGAGGGTTCCTCGGACGCCTGCTCGGCGGATACCAACTCTCGGGCATAACTTCGTTCGAGTCGGGCACGCCCTACACCGTCTTCAACGGTTTCGACTCCGACGGCCTCGGCGGCGGCAACGAGCGTCCCACCTATAACCCGCAGGGACAGGCCGGCGTGCGCGCCGTGCCCGTCGTGGACGCGCGCCAGACAATCACGGTCAACGGCCAGAACGTCGCCAACCCGCAGTTCGGCGCGATCACTCATTACGTCAACCCGGACGCCGTTACGGGCTTCACCGCCGCGGGCGCGCCCATCTTCGGCAACCCCACAATCGACCCGCTCACGGCACGCTACATCGTCAACCCGGCTTATATCCCCGGCGCGCCGATGAGCATCCCGAGGTTCGGCAACACGCCGCGTAGCTCCGAGCGTTCAGCCGGCATCAACAACTGGAACCTGTTCGTCCAGAAGAACACCAACATCACCGAGAACACGCGCCTCGAATTCCGCGCGGAGTTCTACAACGTCTTCAACCACCCGCAGTTCGACACGGTTGGCACGTCGAACGCCGGGACGGGCGTGGCCGGGCGTTTCCTCCGGACGGACACGGTCGGCACGACCGGCGGCGGTCGCGTCATCAAGTACCAGATCAAGTACAGGTTTTAACTTTGCGTGAGGGGCGGAGGCTCGCAGAGGCTTCCGCCACCCACTTAACGAAAAAGCCCCGCAGCCTTAAAAAAGCTGCGGGGCTATTTTTTTTGAGCGGGCTAAAAGAGTTTACGCGGAGAGCAGGCGCGCGAAGCCTTCGAAGTCGAGCGCGCGGACGGGCAGGCCGAGTTGTTGCTGCAACTCCGCGTGCGTCGTGCCGTCGAGCATGACGGGTTCGTCGCTCTTGAAGGCGACGCTGGGAAGAATGACGAAGCTGCCTTCGATCTGTTCGCGCACGGCGAGCACGTCCCTGCCCGTCATGAGTCCGGCGACGACGATGTCAGGACCAAAATAATCGTTCGGGACGGCGACGACACGAAAGCGCGTGCCGCAGCGTTCGTTCAGGCGCGCGATCAAATCTCGAAGGACGGGCGCGAAGAGTCTGCCGGTCAGGATCGTGCCGTCGAGTTCGGACGGGCGTGCGGGCGCGCGGGCGTCGAGCTTGCGTTCGAGGCGGCGGAAATCTTCGTAGAAGGAGCGCACCATGCCGACGCCGTCTTCGATCTGCGGGTAGTCGCCGTAGTGACGGCGCGAGGGGACGGGCTGCCCTGCGCGCAGGTAGAACTCGTCGCCGAGGAAAGCGAAGTTTGTGCCGAGTCGCGCGTGCAACTCGCGCTGCAACAGTTTGACCTGCCGGATCGTGTCGCGGCAAAACTCCGGCGTGACGGGCGTGAGCCGCGCATCCGTGTTGTAGCGCGTGAGTCCGAGCGGCACGATGGCGACGCTGCGCAACGTGGGATAATCGGCGGAGAGGTCGCGGACGGTGCGCGCCAAAATCTCTCCGTCGTTGATCTCCGGGCAGAGCACGACCTGCGCGTGAATCTCGATCCCGGCGTCGAGCATGCGCCGCATCTTGCCGCGAATGTCTGCGCGCTTTTTATCCACGCCGAGCAGGTAGGCGCGCACGTCCAGATCGGTCGCGTGGACGGAGACGTATTGCGGCGTGAGCCTCTGTTCGATGACGCGTCGCATCTCGGCCTCCGTGATCGAGGTGAGCGTCGTGTAGTTGCCGTAGAGGAAAGAGAGGCGCACGTCTTCGTCGCGGAAGGAGAGCGCGGGGCGCGCGTCGGGCGGGTTGCCGTGGCAGAAACAGAAGAGGCACTCGTTGGCACACTGGCGCGGCACGATGTTCTCGAACTGTAGACCGAAATCCTCACCCTCGCCGCGCTCGATCTCCAACTGCCACTCCTCGCCGTTGCGCTTCAAGACTTCGAGCGTCAACTCGGTTTCGCCGCCCGTCTGAAAACGGAAGTCGAGATAATCGCGCACGAGTCGCCCGTTGACACGGATGATGCGGTCGCCCGCTTCGAGTTCCAACTCGGCGGCGAGGCTCTCGGGCGCAACTTCGGAGACTTCGACGCCGCGACGGCGAATCTGCGTGATGGCTGGTGTGACGGCGAATTCGTACATCTTAAAATCAACTTCCCCGCGACGGACTCACGGCGCACAGAACAAAATTTGCGCCCCCGGCGAAACGAACAGTATCGTCTATTGAAGCGGCGGATTCAACTCACGACAGCGCGCCGGGCGCAGTCAACCTGCTGCATTCTGACCGCCCGGCCTGCCAGAATGATGCGTTTTGACCACCTCTCGCACGAAGTTCCCGCGCGACTTTAGACGCTTGATTTTCCCTTCGCTGCCCGCGCCCCTTTCCGAACTTTAATCAAGTCTTCTCCTAACATAAATTTACGAGTCTCACATGAAGCGGCCTACCCGCGTCGCCGCTCCGACCCGATGAAGCGACGACGCGGGCACACGACTTGCCACTGGAATATGCGAAGCCGCCGCGTCTCCCCGGCGCAAGCGTTCGAGCCTTCGATAAAATTTCGTATCCAACCGACGAGCATGCCTGAAACAACCCTCGATTCCCAGACTTCACCCGCCACCCTCCCGCCAGTTTCCGCACGCAAGCCCACCGTCCTGCTCGTGGAAGACGACGCCGCCGTGCGCCGTTATCTCGAAGTTATCCTGCGCCGCGCGAACTACGAAGTGCTCTCTGCCAGCAACGGCATCGAAGCGATCAAGACCGCCCACTCGTCAAAGCTCGACGCGGTTGTGACCGATGCCATGATGCCGCACCTGAACGGGCACGAACTCTGCCGCTACCTGCGCGCACGCCCCGAACTCGCCCGTCTCCCCATCCTCCTCCTGAGCGGACTCGAACCGAACGCCGCCGCGCCCGAACGCAGCGAGCACGCCGACGCGCACCTGACCAAGCCCGTGCGCCCGGAAGTCTTCACGGACTGTCTCGCGCGCCTGCTCGCCGGGGCGACTCTCTGATCCGAACTCTAAAACCGGAGAGGCCGCCCTGTTCGCAGGATGGCCTCTTTCATTTGCTCACGGACGAACCGACGCGACGCTCAAGAGTTCGAGCGCGCCGTGCGAACTCGAAGTTTAACGCTTCGCCGCCGCGCCGCTGGCCGAGAGGATATTGTCGAGCGGCGTGAAGTCGAGTCCCTGCGCCTGTGCGACGGCCTCGTAGGTCAGTTTCCCGGCGTAGGTGTTGACGCCCTCCTTGAGTCCGGGGTCGCTCGCCACCGCCGAGAGGAAACCTTTGTTCGCCAGTTTGAGAGTGTAAGGCAGAGTCGCGTTCGTCAAAGCGAAGGTCGAGGTGCGCGGCACCGCGCCCGGCATGTTGGCGACGCAATAATGGAGCACCCCTTCGACGTAGTAGGTCGGGTCGCTATGCGTCGTCGGGTGCGTCGTCTCGATGCAGCCGCCCTGATCAACCGCCACATCGACGATGACCGCGCCGTTCGGCACTTTCTTCAACATCTCGCGTGTGATCAGTTTCGGCGCCGCCGCGCCGGGCACGAGCACCGCGCCGACGATCAGGTCGGCCTCCGAGATCGCGCCTTGAATAGCGTAGGCCGAAGAGGCGAGCGTCGTGATGCGCGAGAGGAAAATGTCGTCGAGTTCGCGCAGGCGGTCGAGATTGTTGTCGATGATCGTGACGTGCGCGCCGAGGCCGACAGCCATCTTCGCGGAGTTTGTGCCGACGACGCCGCCGCCGATGATCACCACCTTCGCCGCCGGAACTCCCGGCACGCCGCCGAGCAGCACGCCGCGCCCGCCCGACATCTTCTCCAGATATTGCGCGCCCACCTGAATCGCCATGCGCCCCGCCACCTCCGACATAGGCGTCAAAAGCGGCAGCGTGCCCTTGCGATCCGTGATCGTCTCGTAAGCCACGCCCGTCACTTTGCGTTCGAGCAGTTGCTTCGTCAACTCGTGATCGGGCGCGAGGTGCAGGTAGGTGAAGAGCACCTGGCCTTCGCGCATGCGCGGGTACTCGGGCACAATCGGCTCTTTCACCTTCACGATCATCTCGCCCTGCGCCCAAACTTCGTCAGCCGTCTCAAGCATCGTCGCGCCCGCGCGTTCGTACAACGCATCGTCGAAGCCCGAGCCTTCGCCCGCCTTGCGCTCCACCACTACCTTGTGTCCGGCATCGGTCAGAGCGCGCACCCCTGCGGGCGTCATCCCGACACGATACTCGTTATCTTTGATCTCTTTGGGGAGTCCGATTAGCACTTTGCTTTTCTCCAATCGTTAGAAAATTTGGTCGGGTGAAAATCAGGGATGCAAACACACCGGCACTCACGATCCCTCCAGCGCACGGCTACGACGGGCGACATTCCGGCTCACGCGTCTTCATTCAGACGGCGACGCATATAATCTTCCAGGTCTGCTCCGCTCGTATTCTTAAGCACCGCTTCGAGCCACGCCTCGCGCTCGAAACATTGCACGCGCAAATCCCAGACGCACACGGACAGACCCGTCGCCGTGATCTCGGGTAAATCTTTCAACTCATCCGACGGCGCGGCGAACACCCTGTGATGCAGTTCGTTCTCGTCCGCCCACCAATCGACGAAGATGAAATTCGCGCCGCGCCCGTCGTGCACGCCGACGTAGCCGACGCCGTAGTTCCCGCCCTCATGCGCCGTTGGTAGAGACTCGCGCGCCAGACGCCTCGCCGTCTCGATCAACTCCTCGCGCGCACGCACGCGCCCGTAACTGATGCCGTAAACTTTCAGCCGCCAGCCCGCCTGTTGCCACTCTTCGAGAAAACGAATCGGGCGCGGCTCGTAAGGCTCTCGCAATAACATGAAGTCGTGCGCCGTGAATCGTCAATCGTGAATAGAGGAAAACTGTCTTAGTCTATTTACGCTCTACTGATTCGGAGCTACTGAATTTCGCTCTACTCGAACTTCACTTCGTCAATCTGCGCGCGCTGCAACTTGCCGCTGTAGTCAACGTAGACGGACTTCCATTCGGTGAAGATGTCGAGCACTTGCGTGCCCGCTTCGCGGTGGCCGTTGCCGGTGGCCTTCGTGCCGCCGAAGGGCAGGTGGACTTCCGCGCCGATGGTCGAAGAGTTGACGTAGAAGATGCCCGTGTACATGTCGTTCATCGCGTGGAAGGCGCGGTTCACGTCCTGCGTGTAGATGGCCGCCGACAGGCCGTAGCGCACGCCGTTCGCGATCTCGACGGCCTCTTCCAGATTGTTTGCCGGGATGACGGCGGTGACTGGACCGAAAATCTCTTCCTGCGCGATGCGCATGCCGGGCGCGACATCCGTGAACACGGTCGGCTCGATGAAATAGCCGTTCGCATGTGCGCCCGTGTCCAGACGGCTGCCTCCCGTCGCCAGTCGCGCGCCGTCTTCTCTCTCGCCGACTTCGATGTAGCCCATAATCTTATGCACCGCCGCGGCGTTGATCACAGGCCCCATATCCGTGCTCGCGTCCGCACCGTTGCCGACGCGCAAACTTTCGGCGCGCTCGACAAGCTTCTGCGTAAACTTCTTATAGACCTTCTTCTGCACGACGATGCGCGACGAAGCCGTGCAGCGTTGCCCCGATGTGCCGAACGCGCCCCAGACCGCGCCTTCGACGGCGAGGTCAAGGTCTGCGTCGTCCATCACGATAATGACGTTTTTGCCGCCGAGTTCGAGCGAGCAGATGGCGTTGCGGTCAGCGCAGAGGCCAGCGATGAGTCGTCCGGTTTCGGTCGAACCCGTAAACGAGATCAGGCGCACGTCGCGGTGCTCTGTGAGCGGTTTGCCCGCCTCCGCGCCGTAGCCCGTCACGAGATTGACGACGCCGCGCGGCACGCCCGCTTCTTCGCACGCTTTGACGAGATTGTAAGTTGAGAGCGGCGTGTCTTCGGCGGGTTTGATGACGACCGTGTTGCCGCAGACGAGCGCGGGGATCAGTTTCCACGAAGGGATCGCCATCGGGAAATTCCACGGCGTGATCAAACCGCAGATGCCGACGGGCTGGCGCACGCACATCGCAAACTTGTCGGGCATCTCGGCGGGCGTCGTGTAGCCGTGAAGCCGTCGGCCTTCGCCCGCCGTGTAGAAGGTGCAATCAATCGCCTCCTGCACGTCGCCGCCCGTCTCCTTCAAGACCTTGCCCATCTCGCGCGTCATGTCCGCCGCGTGGCGGTCTTTGTCGCGGATGAGGATGTTGCCGAGGCGGAACAATATTTCAGCGCGACGCGGCGCGGGCATCCGCCGCCAGCCGTCCGCCGCACTCTTCGCCGCCGCGACCGCGCGCTCCACATCTTCCGCGTTCGAGACGGGAAAGCGACCGATCACGTCGCGCGTGTCCGCCGGGTTGATGTTCTCGAAATACTCGCCGCTCGCCGCCGGAAGCCATTCGCCCGCGATGTAGTTGCTGTAAGTTTTGACGGACTGGCGCGCGCCCTGCTTCCCGTTGCCGTTGCTGCTGCTGCGACCCGCGCTCTTCTTCGTCGTCCGGCTTAACGCTTTTTTTGCCTGTGCCATAAGAAAGTGATGAGTGATGAGTGATGGGTGCTGAGTAAGAGCAATTGTTTTTCACTCATTACTCAGCACCCATCACCCATCACTTTTTACTGGTAAGTGAATTGGATAATGGTTTGCGTGATGAGATTACGGCGATCAAGGAACGTGACGTTCATCACGACGGCATCGCCGACTTTGAGGCCGCTGATGACGCGCTCGAACTCGGCCAGCGTGTTTACCGGAATCCGGTTGACGCGCTGGATGACCATGTTCTCCACGATCTGCGCTTCATAGGCCAGCCCGCTCTGGTCTACGTCGCGGACGAGCAGGCCGCGCACGCCTTTCAGGTTTCGCTCGTTGGCGAGTTGCGGCGTCAGTTCGCTCAAGGTGAGGCCGAGGGTCGGGCGTTCGCCTTCCGGCTTGGCCGGGGTCGCTTTGGACGGAGAAGGCGTCGGCGTCGGCAGGGCATCGGACGCTCCGCGCGGCGGACGCTCGCCGACCGAGACGCCCACGGTGCGCCGTTCGAGTTGGCCGTTCAGGTCGCGCAGGTAAGTGAGTTGCACCGTCTCGCCGACGGGCGTGCTCGCCACCTTGTTGATCAAGTCCTGCGAATTGGCGATGGGCTTACCGTTGAACTCGACGATGATGTCGTTGACCTGCACGCCCGCCGCCCGCGCCGGACCTTCGCGCACGTCCGTGATGATCGCGCCCTTCGCATCCTTCAATCCGTAGACGCGCGCAAATTCCGCCTTCACCGAATCGAGCAGCACGCCGAGATAACCGCGCTTGACGCGTCCGCCATCGACGATTTGACGATACACGAAGCTCGCTTCGTTCGACGGCAGGGCGAAGCCGATGCCGTTGTAGTCGCCGGTCGAGGTGGCGATCTGCGAATTGATGCCGATCACTTCGCCGCGCATGTTGACGAGCGGCCCGCCGGAGTTGCCGCGATTGATGGCGGCATCGGTCTGCAAAAATCTCTGGAAGCTGGTGGAGACGGGCGTGGTGCGCTCGCGCGTCGAGATGATCCCGGCGGTGACGGTTTGATCGAGGCCGAAGGGCGAGCCGACGGCTAAGACCCAATCGCCGACCTGCGCTTCGTCCGAGTTGCCGAGTTTGACCGTCGGCAGTTCGCGCGACGTTTCGACTTTGATCACCGCAAGGTCTGTCTCGTCGTCTTCACCGACGACCCGACCGCGCATGAGTTCGCCCGATTGCAGGCGCACGGTGATGCGCGTTGCGCCTTCGACGACGTGATGGTTCGTCAGGATGTAGCCTTTCGAGTCCACGATGAAGCCGCTCCCGACGCCGCGCGAGGGGCGTTGCGGCATCTGGCGGCGAAACATCTCCATCAGAGGATTATCGCCGCCGCCGTCCTTGTCGTCCGAATCGTCGTCGCTGTCATTGTTGCTGTTGCCGTTACCGTTGCCGCTGCCCGTGCCGCCGCGCTCCGCCACCTGCGGCGCGGAGACAGTGTCGATGTTGACGACCGCCGGTTCGACGCGCTGTGCGATCTCTGCGAAGGACGCGGAGAGGGCTTCGGGCGCGCGTGCGTTCTGCGCGGCGCGTTGCGTCTCGTTCTGCGCGACGGCGGGACGCCCCGCCAGCATCGCCCCGACGCCGACGCCGACCACCAGACACGCGAGAGCCAGTGCCGCGATCCACACACGCAGGCGACGCAGGATAGCGCGCTCCGCCTCATTCGTTTGGCCTTGGGGAAGTTGGTACATAGAACTTTTACCGCCTTTTACCGCTCATAAAAAACACGACGATAGTTGAACGTCATGCGCTCACACGACTGTCAACGAATGACCGCCGCGCCCTTGTGTTGTCCGCGAAGCCCTGATTCGCGCCTCTGTGCACGAAGCGAAGTTTGTCGAGTATAACGAATCGCCGGACGCGCCGCAAAGCAACAGCCGTGCACCCACGCGCCTGCGGCTGAAACGGCGAAGAAACGCCGCTCAGGCAGCTTCGGCTTCGCGCGCCTTTTCGTTCGCCCTGCGCTCTCTTCTCTCACTCCAACGCATCTCGGAGATGATGATCCCGGCGAACACCAACGCCGCGCCGACGAAGCCGCGCGTGCCCATCCATTCGCCCGCGCCGATGACGGCCACGGCGAAGAGTGTGGCGAAGACGGGTTCGAGGCTGAAGATGATGGCGGCGTGCGTGGCGGTGGTGCGCGCCTGTCCCCACGTCCAGCAGAGGAACGAAACGACTGTGGCGACCGTCGCCAGATAGACGAGTTGCCACACGACGCGCCCGCTCCAGACGAGCGGCGCAGTCTCGCGTGCGAACGCCTGCGGCATGGCGTCCGCGCCCGCGATAAAATTCCATGCTTGTAAGCCTGCCCATATGAACGTGAAGAGACAGGCGGTGGAGGCGATCTGCAAGACGGTCAACTGTCGCACGTCGTAGCGGCGTGCATAGACGCTCATCAGCGTGATGTGCGTCGCAAACAGCGCGGTCGCAGCAAGCGTCAGCAGATCGCCGAAGTTGATCGTGCCGTCCGCCCCTTGCGGCGCGAGTATGAGCAGGCCGCCGAGCGAGGCAAACGCGACGCCGATCAAATTCTCGACGCTCGGCCTCGCGCGCAGGATCAAATAGGCGACGAAGGGCACGAGCGGCGTGGTGAGTCCGGTGACGAAAGCCGACTTTGAGGCGGTGGTATAAACCTGCCCCGCCGCCTGCAACCCGAAGCCGAAGCCCATCAACACGCCGAGCGTCGCGCCCGCGCGCCACTCTTCCCTGCGCGCACGCGCCAGTTGCTGCGGGAACATCACGGCGAGCAGCAACGCCGCCGCCGCGAAGCGCACGAACATGTAAGCCATCGGCGGCCAGACCGTGAGGATGTCCTTCGCCATGAAGAAGGTCGAACCCCAGATGAGCGTCGTCAACATCAACGCGCCGTCTGCCGCCAGATTGGATTTCAGCCTCATATCTCAACTACAGTGACGAGTGACGGGTGACAGGTGACGAGATAAGAAAGTGAATCGTCAATCGTCAATCGTGAATAGAAGAAGACTGACTTTCTCTATTCACGATTCACGATTCACGGCTTTTTCTCATCACTCATTACTCATCACTCATCACTCATCACTTTTCTATCTCGTCACTCGTCACTACCTTCAAGGTTTGAGCAGAACTTTTAAGACGCCGTTTTCGGTTGCGCGTTGCATGGCGCGGAGGCCGTCTGCGAGCGCGAACTCTTCGGTGATGAGGCTTGCAACGTCTACGGCGTCGCGTCTGAGTAGTTCGAGCGCGGGGGCGAAGCGTCCGCAGCGCGAGCCGACGATGCTGATCTCTTCGACGACGATGCGCGCGGCGTCGATCTCGGTCGCGCCGTGAAAAGTTGACTTCAAGACGAGCGCGCCGCGCGGGCGCGTGAGACGCAGGGCGAGCGCGAACCCGCTCGCCGCGCCCGACGCTTCGACAACCACATCGAACGCCTGCGCCGTCAGGTCGTCGCCCGACGCTTCGACGAGCGCGGTTTCGACGCCGCGTGCGCGCGCGATGTCGAGTTTCTTTTCATGCCTGCCGAGGAGCGTGACGGAAGCCCCGGCGCACTGTGCCTTGATGGCCTGCGCGCAGAGGAGTCCGAGTTTGCCGTCGCCGACGACGGCCACGCGCATGCCTTCAGTAATCTCGACGCGCTCCGTGATGCCGCACGCCGCCGCGAGCGGTTCGGCGAAGACGGCTCGCGCATCCTCGATCTCATCCGGCACGGGCAATAAATTTACCGGGGGCAGCCGCAAAAATTCTGCGAACGCGCCGTCGCGCTCCTTGATGCCGAGCACCGTGCGCCGTGGACAATGGCGCGCGTCGCCCCCCACGCACAACTCGCACAGACCGCAACCCGCGTTGATCTCGCCGACCACGCGCTGCCCTTCGAGTTGCGGCGCGCCCGGCGCGCTCTCCACCACGCCGACGAACTCATGGCCGAGCGTCCCCGCGAATCCCGCGTACCCGCGCACGATCTCCAGATCGGTGTTGCACACGCCCGCCAGCGTCACGCGCACCAACGCCTCGCCCGCCTCGCCTCGCGGCGTGCCGACTTCCGCCAGCCCCAAACGCCCATTCTCGAATCGCAGTGCTTTCATAAATGAGATCGTAAAAACCGTGAATCGTCAATCGTGAATAGAGAAAACCTGTCTTAGTCTATTTACGATTGACGATTTACGGTTTTCAAAACTCCTTCGTCCTCGTATAAGCGTTCGCGTTGGTGAGTTCGACCGTCTGCTCCCGACCGGCGACGTTGACGGGGAGCCGCCAGGTGATCTCCTGCGCGCCTCCCTGCGTGGCGTGTATCCACCAGCGACCGGGCGGCACATAGACGATGGTTTGGCCTTGCGCGTCGAGTTTGGTGGTGATGGGCTGGCGCGCGCCCATGCGCTGCACGATGAAGTCTTCGAAGCGCATGCCGGGGCGTCGCTCGTCGAAGAACTCGCGCTGCGCCGCCGCCACGTCAATCGAGTAGAGTTGGACGGCAGTGACGGAGTTTATGGCGGCGGCCTTGGCGCTATCCATGCCCGTGTGCGGCGGCAGGATGATGCGCAGCAGCGTGTCGCGCGCCTGCCGGTCGGTGCCGAGTCCGGCGGCGGGCGTCGTGTCGTCGTGCGGGAGGCGGCGATAGATGAGCCAGCCCGCGCCGACGAGCGCGACGACGAGCGCGAGGCGCAGCACGGCGACGAGCAGTTGATGTGCGGGGCTGGTGTTGGTCTTCACTCGAAACTATATCCGGCTGAAACGAGTAGGGCGCGCGGTCAGGCCATGAATCCCTTTTCGCGCAGCGCGCTCTCCAACTCGCGGTTGGTCGGAACCGAGAGCACCTGCCCGGCGATGTCGAGCGTGGGTTTGCGCTCCTTGCCCTCGTTGTGCTGCTTCACCCACTCCGAAGCCTTCGCGTCCTCTTCCACGTTGATATAGGCGTGCGCCACGCCGAGTTCCTTCAAGTGCTTCAGAGTATCCTGCGTATCGTGACACCAATCCGCCCCGTAAACTTTGACTTCCATTTTTCCACCTGTCCTTCGAATTATTTTCCGGCAATGATAACAAGGAAACGTTGAAGTAGGAACGCGGAACGATGAATGAACCGCAATCCGCTTCCGTTCATCGCTCCGCGTTCATCCTTCATCGTTCCCCTGTCGAGTGTTACAATGCGTGTTCAACTTCGAAATTTTCTACAGCAAATATTTCCAGTGACGACGAACGGGACAGATAAATTTCGCGACGAGTGCGGCGTCTTCGGCATCTACGGCCACACGGAGGCCGCGCGCCTCGCCTACCTCGGACTCTACGCGCTGCAACATCGCGGGCAGGAATCCTGCGGCATCGTCGCTTCCGACGGCAGAGAGTTGAGAAGCGAGCGTGCGATGGGACTCGTCTCCGACGTGTTCGACGCAGAACGTCTCAACCGCCTGCCCGGCGCGTCGGCCATCGGCCACGTCCGCTACTCGACCGCCGGGGAAGTCTCCATACGCGAGGCGCAGCCCTTCCTCGTCGCGTGCCAGCACGGGCAAGTCGCCATCTGCCACAACGGCAATTTGCCCTTCGCCACCGAGGAGCGCAAACGTCTGGAACGCGCGGGCGCGATCTTCTCTTCCACGTCCGACACCGAAGTGATCCTTCACGGCATCGCGCGCTCGCAAGCCGCAGGCATCAACGAGGCCATCCCCGAAGTCTTGCGCGAGACGGAAGGCGCGTTCTCGATGCTCTTTCTCACGCCTGACTCTCTCGTCGCCATCCGCGACCCGCGCGGCTTCCGCCCGCTCGCGCTGGGCAGACTCGGCGATAACACCTGGGTCGTCGCCTCTGAAACCTGCGCCTTCGATCTCATCGAAGCGCGCTACGTGCGCGACGTGGAACCCGGCGAGATGATCATCATCGACAAGGGCGGCCTGCATTCCTCTTACCCGTTGCCCCCGCGCGAGCATTCGATGTGCATCTTCGAGCACGTCTATTTCGCGCGCCCCGACTCTCTGATCTACGGACATTCGGTTAACGAATCGCGCCACAAGATGGGCAAGCGGCTCGCCGTCGAACAACCGACCGAGGCGGACATCGTGGTGCCCGTGCCCGATTCCGGCGTCGCCGCCGCCATCGGCTACGCGGCGCAAAGCGGCATCAGTTATCGTCAGGGGTTGGTGCGCAATCATTACGTCCATCGCACCTTCATTGAGCCGAAGCAATCCATACGCTCCTTCGGCGTGCGCATCAAGTTGAACCCGGTGCGCCATCTCATCGAAGGCCGCCGCGTCGTGCTCATCGACGACTCCATCGTGCGCGGCACGACCTCGAAGAAGATCGTCCGCATGGTGCGGGAAGCCGGGGCGACGCAAGTACACATGAGGATCAGTTGCCCGCCCACCATCAGCCCCTGCTTCTACGGCGTAGACACGCCGAACCGCGACGATCTCATCGCCGCGCAGATGTCCGTCGCAGAGATACGCGAATTCATCGGCGCAGACTCGCTCGGCTACCTCTCGCTCGAAGGCATGCTCGCCGCCACCGGCATCTCTCCCGCCGCCTCCTGCGTCGCCTGCTGGACGGGCAACTATCCCACGCAGATCACGCGCGAGGCCGAAACCCAATGGGCGCGCGAACACGAACCCGTCCCGTCCGACTAAGGAAGCGCCTGCAAGTTTTTATAAATGCGCATTATTACGCGTAAGCGTCTAAATGATTTTGCTGTTCGATATCCCGAAACGCGAACCGGTCTGGCGCACTGGTACCAACTAATGAAGCAGAGCAGTTTTGCTTCGTTTGCTGAATTGCGCGCGATTTTTCCGGCGGCGGATCAGGTGGGAAAGTTGACCGTCTTCAATATCGGTGGGAATAAGGCGCGACTCGTTGCAGCGATTCATTACAATCGTCGTAGAATATACGTCCGGGCGGTGCTCACACATCAAGAGTATGATCAAAACCGCTGGAAGGAATAAGCAATGCAGAATCGTGAGCTTGATAAAACTTTAAGCGCATGGCCTTTGGTGTCACAGAAAATTTATGTTCCGCATACCGAAGAACAATATGAGCGGATAGTCGCTTTGCTTGATCAGTTAATTGATGAAGTTGGTGAAGACGAAACGCACCCTTACTCGTCGTTAATGGAACTGCTCGGCGTTCTCATCGAACATTACGAGACAGAACATGTCACCGAATTAACAATCGACCAATAACAGTGCGGATATTTCAAGAAGGAGAATAGGTGGCACAGAGTAGAAGCATACGCGGTTGCGGGTGCGTGCTGGTGGTGGCGGCGATCATCGTGGGCGTCGCGCTGTTCTCGTATTTCAGGTTCTATCGCCCCGCGCCGGGGCCGCAGCTTCCGCCGCCGTCGGGCGACGAACTCTCGATTCACGTGCTCGACGTGGGGCAGGGCGACGCCATCCTGATCGTTGCGCCGGGAGGCAAGACCGCGCTCGTGGATGCGAGCGTGCCGGGGAGCGGGAAGAAGATTCTCGCCGCGATGGGGCGTTACGGCGTTGACCACATCGATCTCCTCATCTCGACGCACGCGCACGCGGATCATATCGGCGGCGCGGACGAAGTGATCAAGGGGACGAAAGTTTACAAAGTGCTCGACAGCAAAGTGCCGAACACGACGAAGAACTACGAGGATTTCCTCGATGCGATTGAAGCCAACAAGGTTGAGTTTATCGGGGCGCAGCCCGGCCAGACGTTCGATCTCGGAAGCGGCGCGATCATCTCCGTGCTCGCGCCCATACAGCCGCTCTTCACGAAAGACCAACTGCGCTCCGGCGGCAACGAACCGAACGCCAACTCCGTCGTCACACGTCTCGACTACGGCGAGTTCTCCATCCTCTTAACGGGCGACGCAGAGGCGCAGACCGAACGGCGTCTGATGGAGCAGGGCGCGCGCCTCGAAGCGAAAGTCTTGAAGGTCGGCCACCACGGCTCGAAGTATGCGAGTTCGGAAGATTTCCTGAACGCGGCCAGGTTCAAAGACGCGTTGATCTCCTGCGGCGCAGATAATCGCTACGGCCATCCGAGCCAGGAAGTGTTAGACCGTCTCAAGGCCGCCGGTGTCAAAATCTATCGCACAGACCTGCAAGGCGAGATCACGATCAAGACGCGTGGCCGGGAGGACTATCAGATCACGACCGAACGCCAGGCCGATGCCACGGAGATCGCGACGGGGCGCAAGGCGCAAAAAGACGACTCGGCCAAGTCGGGCTTCATACAGTACGGCGACTTCGGACCCGCGCCGAAGGCTTCTCCCAAAGCCGGAGCGGCCAACAGCAACCGGGCGAACAGCAACCGGGCGAACAGCAACAGCAGGTGACGTTGATGACAGAGCGCACAGACCTTTCGCCGCCAGGACGCGCCGACGAAATTGAGGTTCGCGCCGTCATCGACCGCATCGAGGACAATGATGTCGCCGTGCTCATGCTGGAAGACGAAGCGGAGTCGCAACTCGACGTGCCGCGCGGGGCTTTGCCGGAGGATGCGAACTCGGACGGCGATCACCTGATTCTCAAGTTCGACGTTGACGCGGAGAGCGGCGAGCGCACGTCGCTCAAGTCCATCAAGGCCGCGCCCGCCGCACGCGCCGCCGCCGCAGACCGGATCAAAAAGATGCAGGAGCGGCTCACGCGCATGAGCGGCGCGGACGATAAAAAAGATTTCAAGCTATAGAATTCAGGAGTCAGAATTCAGAATGCAAGCGTCAGACTAAATTGCTCTCCATCGGTCAGCCTTCTGTTTTCTGAATTCTGTCTTCTGACTTCGCGCTCTCATTTCTTATGACCAAACCCATCACTTACAGCGACGCGGGCGTCTCGATTGCGGCGGCGAACGCGGCGGTCGATAAGATCAAGGAGATGGCGCGCTCCACTTTCAACGCGCGCACGCTCTCCGAGATCGGCAGCTTCGGCGGGATGTTCGACGCGGCGTTTCCCTCGATGAGCGCGCCCGTGCTCGTCGCTTCGGCGGACGGCGTCGGGACGAAACTCAAGGTCGCCTTCGAGACGAACACGCACAACACGGTCGGTCGCGATCTCGTCAACCACTGCGTCAACGACATTCTCGTGCAGGGCGCGCGCCCGCTCTTCTTTCTCGACTACGTGGCGACGGGCGTGCTCTCGCCCGAAGTGATCGCGGCGGTGGTGGAAGGCATGTCGCGCGGGTGTCGTGAGAACAACTGCGTGCTGCTCGGCGGCGAGACAGCCGAGATGCCCGGCTTCTACGCGGCGGGAGAATACGACGTGGCGGGCTTCATCGTCGGCATCGTAGACCGCGAGCGCGTGATTGACGGCAAGCGCATCCGTGCGGGCGACGTGCTGCTCGCGTTGCCTTCCGTCGGCCTCCACACGAACGGCTACTCGCTCGCGCGCAAACTCTTTTTTGAGGTGGCGGGCTACGACGCGCGCACGCGCCTCGCAGAACTCGACATGACGGTTGGCGAAGCGTTGCTCGCGCCGCACCTCAGTTATCTGCCCGCGCTCGAAGGTCTGCTCGACACGGGCGCGCTCAAAGGTCTGGCGCACATCACGGGCGGCGGACTCATTGACAACATTCCGCGCATCCTGCCGGAAGGCACAGCCGTCGAGATCAAACGCGGCTCGTGGCCTGTGCTTCCCGTCTTCACGCTCATGCAGCGCATCGGCAACGTCTCGGAGACGGAAATGCACCGCACCTTCAACATGGGCGTCGGCATGGTGATCATCTGCGCGGAGACAGACGCCGTCACCATCCGTTCACACGTCGAAGCGCGCGGCGAGCGAATCTTCGAGATCGGGCGCGTCGTCGCAGGCGCACGC
>DASWNS010000618.1:0-26063 GCA_036399115.1 Pyrinomonadaceae bacterium
TATCGGGGCAAGCGTCGAATTTTGGGTCGAACCGTTGTTGATGACCAAATCTCTGAAACGAGCACGGGCACAGGGAGCGACGGGGCGAGTTGCCGAGCGAGAATCTACACGTACAGCGAGCTAAATGCAACTTGCGATTGAACATTTAGTCGCGGCAGAGCGCTCTCGCCAGCAAAACTCCGCCGCATTTCAATTGAACGTGTGTCCTGTGGAATCACCCTTCTCGGATTAAAGAGACGGATCAACCTGTTGCACTAAGCAACGACTGTGCCAACTTGGCTCAGACCCACAAGTGAAGAAATATAAAGGCTTATCTAATAGGAGCGGTTTTTCGCGGAGACGGCGCGACCCTCGAATTCGTATCGTATAAACCCACCGGGCACAAACGCGAGCACCGCGCATCGTTATGACCCTTTAGCGGCAAACCAGCTTAAAAAGTTAGGCAATTTTGACACGCTGCGCCTCGCGGTGTCGAGAAGTCGCAAAATCGGGCGCGAGCGATTGAGTAAAATTCGGTTCTCGTCCCCGGTTCTGTGAAGGCTTGCGGAAGTTTTGTTGGAGGGTGACTGAGAGGCGAGGGGGCAACGTTTGCTTCGGTTGCAAAACGCGCCGGGGTTTTTAACTTCGCGGGGCGAAGTAGCCGAGGCGTGCCGTGAGCCGCAGGGCGGGGTCGGAGGTCTTGACCTGCACGCGGCGAAATTTTCCGTCGCGCGTCTTGTCGAGCGGCATGTAGTAGAGCGCGTATTGCGAGCGCAATTCCTCGGCCACTTCCGCGTAGATTTGTTCGAGCGCGGTAAAACTGTGCGGCTTGAAGAGTCGCCCTCCGGTGGCCGCCGTCAGATTTGAGAGATTGCGTTCGCTCGCGTCGAGCACGCGCAGGGATTCGCGCAGGTCGCCAATGCGGAGTTCGTTGAAGCGACGCGTGGAGGGGGGCGTGGATTGGAGCGTGTCGAGTTCCGCGCTCTTGCGCGCACGCTCGATCTCTGTGTTGCTGATGCAATAGACGCTCGCCCCGGCTTCGAGCAACGCGCCGAGCGCCATCTCCAAAGACGCGTGGCCGCGCCCGCTATCGATCCCGTCCGTGAGCACGACGACGGCATGACGACGCTGCGGCGCGTCTCTGAATGCCTCGCGCGCGGCCAGATAGAGAGCATCGTGGAAACGCGTGAACATGCCCGGCGTGATGCGCCCCAGCGAACGTCGCAACTGCACGCGGCTTCGCGTCCAGTCCTGCAACAACTCTACGCGGTCGTCGAACTTCAACAGGCTCACGCGGTCTTCCGGGGCGAGCCGCGCGGCAAACTCTTCCGCCGCGCGACGAAAATCTTCGAGGTTGCTCGTCACCGAAGAGGACGAGTCCACCATCAACATCACGTCCACGGGCACGCGCCGCACGCGCAGGTCGCTCAAGGGCTGCTCGCGCCCGTTCTCCCACACCTGAAAATCTTTGCGCTCAAGCGTCGTCACCAGACGCCCCGCCGCGTCGCGCACCGTCACGGGCAGGAGCACTTCGGTCGTGCTCACCTTGATCACTTCGTCGTCGTCAATCTCCTGCGACGCGGACGGCGAACGCTTCTCCGTCTTCTGTTGCCCCTGCGCGAACGCGACCTCCGCCAGTTGCCCCCAGGCCGAAGCCGCGACAAGGAGCGCGAGCGCACACGTAGAGACGCCTACGCGCCGGAGGACTCGAAATCCCGCCGGGCATTTAAACCAGCGCAAGAAGGAGAAGATGAAACGCATCAATCTAAACTTTTACGGTTTCGCACAGGCTAAACTTTTACGGTTTCGTACAGGCTGAACTTTTACGGTTTGGCGTTGAAATCATTCGCGCCATTCGACGCTGCGCCTTCTTCGTTCATCGCGGCGCGCATCGCGTTGATGACGGGTTCGCCGACGCGCCGGCGGCGTAGTTCAGAGAGTTTCGCGGGCGCAAAATCAAACTCGACGGGCGAACTCTCGATGCGCCGGATGATCGTGCCTTCCGAAAATCCCGCTTCGACAAGTTCGATCACGGAGTCGTTCGTCAGCGTCGGCGTGCGTTCGAGTTTCGGTTCCGCGCCGCCCGCTTCCGCCGGTGGCCGCAGGATACGCACGCTCGCGCTGCCCGTCGTCTGTGTGTCGCCTTCCGCCGCGCCGCCGCCGATGCTCGAACGCGAGCGACCACGCACGCCGCCCGACGAACCGAAGATGCTCGTCTCGTTAGGATCGCTCCCCACGCCCGAAGGCTTCCCCGCATCCTTCGCGCGGCCAGAGGGGCGCGTCCCGTCGAAAAACGGATCGTCTTCAAACGCATCGCCCGCCGCGTCGTCGCGCGCGGCAAACGCGTCGCCTTCGCTGCGCGCCAGCATCGTCAGGATGATCCGCTCCCCGACTCCGTGCTTCTTCAACTCGATCAGACGATCCGGCGAGAGGTCGAAGCGCACCGGACGCACGCGAATGATCGCGATGACGGTCTTCTCGCTAAACTTCGCGCGCACGAGTTTGACGATAGAGCTATTCGTCAGAGGCGTCGCCTCATCCGTCTGGGTCGCGGACGCTGCCGTTGCAGTCCGCGCGGACGAGAGTTGCCCGCGCGTCTCCTGCGCGCCGTAGCCCGCCGCAGCGACGCACAACAAGAGCCGCGCGCCATGCCTCGCCAAACCTACATGCCTTGCCAGCAACCTTCTCATACTCCTCCGAACTCGCCTGTCACGGCTCTCAATTGCCCGCGTCTGCCGTCGTCGTCCTGCGCTCGCTTACGGCATGCGCCGCGCGCCCGTAACGCCCGCTGATCCGGCGCACGTAATTCCGCGTCTCACGATATGGCGGCACGCGATTGCCGTACTTCGCAACCGCGCCCTCGCCCGCGTTATAACTCGCCAGCACCAACTCGACGCGCCCGTTGAACCTACCCAGCAGTTGCTTCAGGAAGCGCGTGCCGCCTGCGATGTTCTGCGCCGGATCATGCACGCGCCGCACGCCGAAGCGCGCCGCCGTCCCCGGCATCAACTGCATCAACCCGCGCGCCCCGACCGGGCTGACAGCCCCCGCGTTGAAATGCGATTCCTGCTCCATCACGCAAAAGATCAGGTAGGGATCAACTCCGTAACGCGCGCCGTTCTGCCGGATCAGAGCATCGAGATGCGGTCTGCCCGTCGTCCAACGACGCTCGCGTTTCGCGGCCTGCGCCGTCGTGCTTGTCGCCGTCGTCTCGTCTTTCAATTCATCCGTCTCTCTTTCAATACGCTCAATGCGGGCGCGTTCGAGAAAGATCGAAAGATTGCCGCGCTTGTACCAGACGCCTTCAGCCGTCTCGTTCGCCTCGTCAACTTCAAAACGCGCGCCACCCACGAGATAGATCCAGAGCGGACGCTGGACGGTGGCGACTTGCGACGACTTAGCCGTCTCATCGCCTGCCGCGTTCACGTCTGAAAGTTTGGCGACCTGCCGCGCCTTCGACGCCTCTTTCTCAGTCCCTTTGCGTTCGATGGTCTTCACGCGCGCACGCTCGACGAAATTCGTCATGCCGCCGCGCCTGTACCAGACGCCCTCTGCATCGTCCCACGCTTCGTCAACTTCAATCGTCGTCCCGTCAACCAGAAGCAGACGGTCGGCGAAAGCAATCGCGGGCAGACCGAGGACGAAGAGGAACGCGAACGCGGCGACTTTCAGACGCGCGACCTGCGACCCGTAAAAGAGCGACCTTGCCCGACGGCGCGAAATTTCTTCTTTCAACATCTGCTCCCCCCGGATTTCTTAAGCATCAACTTTCACCAGATCGCCCACGCTGCGCACTTCGCCCGGCGCGCCGCGACGTTGCGACTCCGTCTCCTGCGCGAAGCCGTGGGACGTGCCGAAGTAGTTGCGCCATGCGCTGTCGATCACCTTCGGCGTGAGTTCGATGGGCTGGCCTTCGAAGAGGCAGATGTCGAGCACGCGGTCGAGCAGGTCGCGCGGCTCGCAGGCTTTCATCTGGCGGTGCGAGATCATGTAGTTGTTCAAAATGTAGTCGAGGCACACCTGCTCGACGCGCATCCCGCGCGTGTGCGCCGCGCGCTTGAAGATTTCGATGTAGGCGGCGGGCGTTGGCGGTTCGACCCGCGCGCGATAGCCCATGCGGCGCAGGAAAGCCTCGTCAACCAGGTCTTTGTCTTCGAGGTTCGTCGCAAAGACGACGAGTTGCTCAAACGGCACTTCGATCTTCTTGCCCGTGTGCAGCGTGAGATAATCCACGCGACGTTCGAGCGGCACGATCCAGCGATTCAGGAGGTCTGCGGGCGCGACGCGCTGCCGCCCGAAGTCGTCTATGACGAGCGTGCCGCCGTTCGACTTCATCTGAAACGGCGCTTCGTAAAAACGCGCCGCCTCGCTCCACGTCAAGTCCGCGTTCTCCAGCGTCAACTCGCCGCCGACGATCACGAGCGGACGATCAATGCAGACCCAACGGCGGTCGTATTCGGCGGGCGTCGCATCGTTTGCGGCGGGACGGTGATTGTGCGCGTCGAAGACGCGTATGACCTGACCGTCAATCTCGATGGCGTAGGGAATCCAGATCGCGCCGGGGAGACTCGCGTTGATGCGCTCGGCGACGGCGGTTTTGCCCGTGCCCGGAGGACCACTGAGGAAGAGCGACCGGCGCGAGTTGACGACGCAGCCCACCGTCTGCATGAGCGAATCCGGCAGGATGAGATCGCGGAAGGCCGCGCGCACCGAGTCCATCGTCGCGTGGCGCGCGGGGACGGCTTGCAGGCGCATCATGTGCGCGTAGTCGCGCAGGGAGACGGGCGCGGGACCATCGTAGCCGCAGAAGGCGCGTGCGCGTGCGAGGCGTTCCCAGCCCTTATCGAGCATGCCGTAGCGCGTTGCGCCCATCGCGGATTGCAGTTTCACCTCGATCAATTTCTCGCGGTAGAGCTGCTGCAAAATCTCTTCCGTCAGAGCGCGCGGCAGGCGCAGACGCTCTGTGACGTTGGCGGTCGAAGGCTCCGGCAGCGCGGCCACGATCTTGAGTGCGAGGTCGCACAGGAAACTCTCCGGCACGTCCGTCTCGGCGAGTTCTTCCGGCACGGGCGGTCCCATGCTCTCCACTTCCATGCGCGTCAGTATGTTTGTTTGCGTCATGTCTCGATTCCCCGTTCGATTCGCTGTCGGCGAAGTTGATTATTCCTTACCGGCGACCTGTTCATTGGCGCGCCCGTCGAGCGCACGGCGCGTCTGTTCGGCGCGCTCGCCCTGCCCGTTGCGCGCGTAGAGTTCGACGAGGCGACGCAGGACGAACTCCGATTGAGGCTGCACGCGACGCGCGGCCTCGTAGTGCTCGATGGCCTGATCTTCGCGTCCCGCGCGTTCGAGCATGGCGGCGACGTTGAGCCGACCCTGATACTCGCCGCCGGAACGCGCGAAGCTCTTGTAAGCATCGTCGTATTTGCCGAGGCGACATTGCGCGAGCGCGAGATTGTTCCAGATGCGTTCGTCTGCGGGCGCGAGCTTCGCGGCGCGCTTCAAGCGCGAGATGGCTGCGCGATAGTTGCCGCTCAGGTAGAGCGAGTAGCCGAGGTTGTTCAAGGTCTGCGCGTCCGGTTCGTGGTCGAGGGCGCGTGCGAAAGATTCGCGTGCGCGTTCGGGCAGCCCTTTGCGGTCGTAGGCGACGGCCAGCAGGTTGTGCGCCTCGGACAGGCGCGCATCGAGCGAGACGGCGCGCGACAGTTCCCTGATCGCTTCGTTCAGGCGGCCTTCATCCAGACGCGTGCGACCGCGTGCGAGATAATCTCTGGCCGTGCCGCCTTCGTCCGTGTGGCTCTCCGCGCTCGCCGTGCGGCTGTCTTCCACGCGCATCAAGGGCGCGCTCTCAAACTTCGCCACGTCTTTCTCCGACAGCCGGCGCACCTTGTCGTCGTCGCCGCCGAAGAGTTTCGCCGCCGCTTTGAAAGGGGCTTTCAGGAAACGCGCGAAACGATTGCCCTTCTTCTTCTGCTTCTCTTCGCTGCCCGCCGCCGCGTCTTCCGTCGCACCCGTGGGCGAGCCTTCGGAGGCGACGACGTTGGCCGCGTCGTCTCCGTCGCGCTCGGTCGTTCCGGCAGTCCAGAAAGTCGTGACGCTGATGGTTAAGACAAGGGCGATGATGAAAGCGTTGATGGTGCGATGGCGCATGATTGAAGACTCCTTTACATCTTGGCGAACGAATCAATGAGATTGAGCGCGGCGGGGCCGAGAATGGCGATGAAGAGCGTCGGGAACAGGAAGCACGCGAGCGGGAAGAGCAACTTGACGGCGGCCTTCTGCGCGGCCTGCTCCGCGCGCTGCCTGCGCTTCGTGCGCAAGCTGTCCGCATAGACGCGCACCGCACGCGAGATTGATGTGCCGAAGCGATCCGCCTGAATGAGCATCGCCACGAGGCTGCGCAGGTCGTCTACGCCGGTGCGTTCCGCCAGATTGCGCAGGGCTTCGTCGCGGTCGCGCCCGACGCGGATTTCCAGATTGGTCAACTCGAATTCTTCGCTGATCTCCGGGTGGACTTCGCGCAACTCTTCGCCCACCTTCACAATCGCGGCGTTCAAACCGAGTCCCGCCTCGATGGAGACGACCATCAGGTCGAGCGCATCCGCCAGCCCCCAGCGCACGCGCTGCTGGCGACTCTTGACCATCTTGCGCAACGCGTAGCGCGGCAGAAAGAAGCCCTTGATGAACGCCCCGAGAATCCACATCATCGCGCTGCTGAGCGGTCGCGCCGTGAGCGCGCAAGCGAGCGCGACGATGGCGGGATAACCGATGAGCGTGGAGATTTGAATGGCGCGATAGACGATTGGCGCGTTCGGCGAACGATACCCGGCCTGCATCAACTGCTTTTGCAGTTTCTTCGCTTCGGCAGCCGAAGGGGGCGCGAGCCGGTGCAGAGGTTTCGCCATGCGTTCGGCCAGCGCGGTCATGCCGTCGTCCGACGCGGCGTTCGCGCTCAGGTCTACGCCGCCCGCGCGGAGAACCGCGCCGCCGCCGCCTGTCTCGCCCATGCGCCGCAGGCGTTCGGTCGCCGCGCTCGCCGGGCGAAACATCAACCAGTAGATCCCCAGCACGCCGAGCGTGATGAACGCGAATGTCGAGAGGGTGATAATGAGAATCATATGTTTAAGTGACGAGTGACGAGTGACGAGCAAGAACCAGTTAAAACTGTTGCCGTCGTTTCCGACTTTCGTGCGACTGGCGGGTGATGAGTTCAAGGGCAAGTTTTAAGAGAAGGCTTCTGCTTTAACTCGTCCCTCGTCACTGCCTTTCAAATTTTGATGTTCAAAATTTTCCTGATCACGAGCATGCCCGTGATCTGCAAGCCGATGGCGACGGCCATCAGTTTGTGGCCGCGCGGGTCGTTCCACATGACGCTCATGTATTCGGGATTCATCACCGTGACGGCGAGCGCGACGAAGATCGGCAGGCCGCAGAGAATCCACGCGGACATGCGCGAACTCGTCGTGAGCGTCTTCAAATCTTCCATGATGCGGAAGCGTTCGCGGATCGTGTGCGCCACTTTTTCCAGCACTTCGGCGAGGTTGCCGCCCGTCTCGCGCTGGATGAGAATCGCCGTGATGCACAATTTCAGATCGAGCAAGGGCACGCGCGCAGCCAGATTGTCGAGCGCGAGTTTGAGCGAGAGGCCGAGGTTCTGTTCTTCGTAAGTCTTGCGAAACTCGGTGGCGATGGGGTCGGGCATCTCGGTCGCCACCATGTGCAGGGCTTCGGCGAAGCCGTGACCGGCGGAGAGGCCGCGACTCATCAGTTCGAGCGTGTCGGGCAGGTCTTCGAGAAACTTGTTGAGCCGCTTGCGCCGCGCCCAGACGACGTGGACAAACGGCACCACGGCGGCAGCCGCACCGGCCATCACGATCAGGATGGTCGAGATCGTGAGCATCGAGGCGGCCAGCCCGGCGAGCATCGCGGCCATGAGCGAGAACATGAAGAGCCGCGTCACGGTGATGTGCAGGTCGGCCTGATCGAGCATGCGCTTGAGCTTCGTCGCCACCTGCACGCGCACGAGCATGCGGTCCAGCAGCGGTATCTCGCTCATCAATTCCTGACGCGCGAGCTGCACCTCTACATCCGCGTCGTGCGCCGAATGGAGCAGAGCTTCCGACAGGCGTTGCTGCAAACGCACACGCTTCTTCTCCGAGCCGCGCGTCGCAAGCAGGTAGCCCGCGAAGGTCAGGAACAAGCAGAAGGCAAAGACGAAAAATGGAATCATAAGAGCACCGGAATTCAGGAGTCGGAATGCAGAAAACAGAATGTAGAAATCAGGATTGTTGTCGGCAAAAGTTGTCGCCGATAACT
This sequence comes from Pyrinomonadaceae bacterium, assembly GCA_036399115.1. GTDB lineage: Bacteria > Acidobacteriota > Blastocatellia > Pyrinomonadales > Pyrinomonadaceae > JAIVJZ01. Next base: position 8,296 of record DASWNS010000618.1, read on the forward strand.
GCTGCGGCTTTCCTGCTGACTCCTGAATTCTGTGTTCTGCATTCCCCGTTTAATTCTCTTCAAAAAAGACTCGCGGCAACTGCATGCCGTAAACTTTGAGGCGTTCGGCGAAGCGCGGGCGCACGCCCGTCGGGCGGAAGCGACCGACGACGTGGCCGTCTTTGTCGATGCCCTTGCGCTCGAACTGGAAGATCTCCTGCATCGTGATCGTGTCGCCTTCCATCCCTGTGATCTCGGAGATGGAGACGACGCGGCGCGTGCCGTCAGAGAGGCGCGCGGCTTGAATGACGAGATTCAAGGCGGAAGCGATCTGCTGGCGCATGGCGCGCTCGGAGAGTTTCATGCCCGTCATTTGAATCATCGTTTCGAGTCGCGCCAGCGCATCGCGCGGGGTGTTAGCGTGCACGGTCGTCAAACTGCCGTCGTGGCCTGTGTTCATCGCTTGCAGCATGTCGATGGCTTCGCCGCCGCGCACCTCGCCGATGACGATGCGGTCGGGGCGCATGCGCAGCGCGTTCTTGACGAGATCGCGCTGCGTGACTTCGCCGCGCCCCTCGATGTTGGGCGGGCGCGTCTCCAGACGGACGACGTGCGGCTGCTGCAACTGAAGTTCCGCCGAGTCTTCAATCGTAACGATGCGCTGCTCTTCGGGGATGTAGGCGGAGAGCGCGTTGAGGAGCGTCGTCTTGCCTGCGCCCGTGCCGCCGGAGATCAGTATGTTCAGGCGCGCGTTGACGCACATCTCGAACATGTCCGCGATGTCTTTCGTGAGCGCGCCGATCTCGATGAGCTTCGCCATGCGCAGCGGCTCCGCGCCGAAACGGCGGATGGAGAGCACGGGACCATCGAGCGAGAGCGGCGGGATGATGGCGTTGACGCGCGAGCCGTCAGAGAGGCGCGCGTCAACCATCGGTGAGGATTCGTCGATGCGACGACCGACGGACGAGACGATGCGCTCGATGACGCGCATCAAATGTTCGTCGTCTTTGAAGGCGACTTCGGTGCGTTCGAGTTTGCCGCGCCGCTCGATGTAGATGTTGTGCGGCGAGTTGACGAGAATGTCGGAGATGGTCGGGTCGGCCAGCAGTGGTTCGAGGGGTCCGAGGCCGAACAACTCGTGGCGCACTTCTTCGACGAGGCGTTCGCGGTCGCTGGTCGAGAGCGGCATGTTCTCGATGGCGAGCAAGCCTTCGGCGAGACGCGACACTTCGGCGCGAAGCTGATCGGCGTCGAGCTGGCTGAGCTTCGTCAAGTCCATCCGGTTGATGATCGCGCGGTGCAGGCGCGACTTCATCTCCTGGAAAGTGTGCTGCCCGCCCGTCGCCGCTTCGTCGCCCGTGCGCGCCACCGGCATCAACGCCGGGTTGGTTTCTCTAACTAATCTTTCGCGTAGTGACATGATGATTTTGCCCGCCGGATGTTCGTTCAAGTTTGACGATTCAGGATTTGAAAACTGGTACTGCGCGCGCCCTTAGATCGCGGCGGTCGCTTTGTCTTTGTTCAGGCGTGAACGCAAGCCCACGTTTGAGATCGCGCCGACCGGACGCCCGAAGATCGCGCCCCACACGCCTTTGCGCGGCTCCTTGATCTCGGATTCGACGCTCGCGCCCGTGATGCTCGCAGCAATGTGGCGTATCTCCTGCGCGATGCGCGAAGTGGGGTTGGATTTAACGAGCGGCTCGCCGAGATTGATCGAGTTGACGGCAGTGTTGTAGTCGCTCTGCACGTAGCCCGTCACGCGTTCGCCTAAGAATCTTTCGACCTGACGCAGATCGAGATCGATCTGTTTGCTCCAGCGGTTGACGACGATGCGGACTTTGTGGCGCGGGTAGCCGAGCCGGTCGAAGAGCGCGAGCGCGCGTTGCGTGCTGCGAATCGCGGGGATGTCGAGCGTCAGGACGAGCACTACCTCGTCTGCCTGATCGAGCGCGGAGAGCGTGATCGCGTCGAAGGTGTGCTGCGGGTCGATGACAACGTAGTCGAAGCGTTCGCGCAGGAGTTCGAGCACTTCGAAGATGTGTTCGGGTTCGATGTCGTCCGCGAGGTCGGCTTCGCGGGGCGCGGCCAGCAGGGAGAGGTTCGAGGTGTGGGGCATGACGTAGCTTTTCAGGAGCGAGTCGTCAATGCGCGCGCGGTTTTCGACGAGATCGGCGATGGAGAATTTCGGTTCGAGGCCGAGGAAGAGCGAGAGGTCGCCCGCCTGCAAGTTGAGATCGACGAGGACGGTCGGCGCATCGAGCGCGGCGGCGAGGTTCGTAGCGATAAAGGAGGTGCCGCAGCCGCCCTTGCTGGAAAAGACCGCGACGGCGCGACCGCGTCTCTTCGGCGCGGCCACCTGCGTCGAGCAGAATTCGGCGGTGCGCTCAATCACTGTCTGAAATTCTTCGGCGATGACGGGCAGGCGCAGAAAGTCGCGTGCTCCGGCGCGGTAACTTCGCAGGATCAAGTCGGGCGAGGCGTCGCGCGAGGCGCAGATGATCGCGGTCTGCGGGCACTCTGCGGCGAGTCGCTCGACGAATTTCAAGGCCGTTTCCGGCTGCGCGCCGAACGTGATGATGGCGGCGTTCGGGCGCAGGCGCACAACCTCCGGGAAGAGTTGTTCGGCATCGTCGCCGCCCGCCAGCAGGCGCGTCTGTTCGTTGGCGGCAAGCGCGCCGCGCAACTCTTTCAGGGATTCGAGTCCGGTGCTGAGGATGACGAATGACAGTTGATTCATGTTTGGCGTTCTCTCGTTGAATAAGATGAATCGGAGATCGGAAGCTGCCTGCGCGGCGATAACGCGTTCAGGGAATGACTGTGGGCACGTAGCCCGCGTTTTCGCCGGTCAGCGAGGTCTTGTAAGCGGGCAGGCGCATCGTCTTGTTGACGAGCGGCAACACGAATTTGAAATCGTAGTTTTCGATCTCGGCTGTGACGGTGCCGCCGCCGAGTTCGAAATTTTGATAAGTGAGCTTCACGTGGGTCGGCTCAAGGTCTTGGACGAGCGGTTGACCCGTGCCGCCCGTGTTGCCGTAGACGGCCATGTTCTTCGCCTGCGTCTGCGCGCCGGTGCTCATGCCCTGATTGACGGCGTAGCGCGCGGCGCGGCGCGTGGCATCCACCAGCGAGTTGTGTACCCAGAGCAGACGCCCGACTTCGATGACGGCGAAGGAGGCGGAGAGAAAGAGCGTCGCGCCGATGGCAAACTCAAGGAGTGCCGCCCCGCGTTCGTCGCTTCGTCGGAAAATTTTTGCGCGCATCGCTTTCATCATCTCTTCAAGGCTCGCTTCAATTGACGAGTTGCCGCATTGTGCTCTTCGCGCCGACGTTGACGCTCAGAGAGAGCGTCGAACTCCGTGTGAGTTTGCCGAGGTCGAAGATGGGGACGTAGGTGTAGTTCTGAATCTCGACCGTCTGTGTTTTCGCGCCCGCCTTGTTCGGCGTGATGACGACGTTGGCGGTCGTCAAACCGCTCGCCACGGGCGTTCCCGTGCCCGCCGTGTTGCCGTAGACCAACAGGTTACGCGCCGCCGAGTCGGCCTTGCCCACCGGTTGGCTGACGAGGTAACGCGAGGCCGCGCGCGTTCCTTTCAACAGCGTCGTGTAGGTGTAGAAGAAGCGACCGAACTCCGCCGTCGCGCCCAGCAAGACCAGCAGGAGCGGCATGATGATGGCGAGTTCGACGAGTTGCGAACCGCGCTCGCAGTCGCGCAATGCGCGGAGGCGTCGCCCGCAGGCGCGTGTGAATCTTTGTGTGAGTTCAGCTTGACTGCGCATCGCAAAGCACCCTCTAGCGATAAAGAACGGGGATGGTGAGTTCGGGGCTGACCGCGCCGCCGTTCGGGTCGTAACCGCCGCGACCGAGCACGGTGCGGATGCCGATGTACTCGGCCTTGATGTCGCCGCCGTTGCCGCCGTCAACTTTGGTTTGCAGGAAGAAGGCCGCGAAGCGATCAATCTTCACGCTATCGCGCCCGCCCTCGAACTCGGCTATGCGGATGATCGGGATGAGCACGACGCGACGACCGCGCTCCGGCACTCCGCGCGTCGGCGCTTCAAAGGTGTTTGCGGCGGGCGTCTTGTCGGCATCGATGGCCTGCTGCGCGTCGAGATACTGTTGATAGTTGATGTGCTCCTGCACGTTCTCGTCGGGGGGATACTCGGAGGGGTCGAGTCCGCCGCCATACTCGCCGAAGCGCGTGTTGATGCCCTGCCTGACCGCGCCCGCCGAAACGCCCGGCTTCGTCTTCACGTACTCGCCCGCGCCCACGCAATTCCTCACGCCCTTGCCCAGCCCGATGCGGTCGTCGCTCGCGCCCGGCCCGTCGATGGCGAGAATCTGGTAGTTGCCCGGAGAGACTGCGCCGCCCGGCGGGCGACGGATGGTGTAGGTCTGCCCCTTCACGAAATAGACATCATCGGCATCAATGGCCGTGACCGGAATGTAATCGCAGAACCTGTTGAGCGAGACGCTCATGCCGCCCGTAGCGTCTGCCGCCACGTTGCGCGACGCGCCGAGTACGGGCGCGGCGAAACTCGTGGCGACGGCGGCGGGCGGAATCATGACTTTCACGAAGCGTATGTCCTTCGCCTGTCCCTTCGCCGTCGCCTCGCTCACGTAGGGGCCGTTCAGATTTTTCGCAAACAGCACGTTCTCGCGCGGGATCGTGACGCCCTTCTTGTTGAACTCGTAGCTGTTCAGAGATTGGACGGCGTAGTTGGCGGCGGTCGTGATGCCGCCATCGTCCGAGTTGAGCGCGGACGCGCCCGCAAGCGCGGCGGCGTCGGCGGCGTTCTGCAACTCGCCGCGCACGAGATAGAAGTGGCTGATGTCTATGCACAGGCCGGTGGCGAGGAGGAAGGCGAGCATGCCGAAGGTGCTGATCGCCAGTACTGAACCGCGCTCGCCCCGACGCTCTCTCAAACTCTCTTTCTGACTCGTTCGTTTCATCGCTGCTCTCTCCTCTCCCCGGACATCCGCCAGCCTCTAACTCTCACGCGACTCTTACCCGCAGACTGCCTACTGCTTCGCGCTGACCTTCGCCGTAGACGACAGCAGAGGCGCGTTCTGCGTCGCGCCGAAATAACTCGACAGGACGGCGTGCGCCGCGTTGCCGGCAGGCGGCAACACAGCTTCCTGCGCCGTGTTCGCGGCCTGTTCTTTCAATGCCGCCTTCGCCGTCTCCTTCGACGCGTCCTTCTCTTCCTTGACGGCATCCTTCGCAGGCGTCGTCGTCGCCGGACTCGCCAACGGACTCACGGCGGGCGCGACTGTCTGCGTCGCGGTGTTGGCATCGGTCGCGCTCGTCGCTTTCGCTCCGTCCGTGCCCGTCGAATAACCGCTCGCGCCCTTGATTCCTTCGCCCTGCGGTTCGACGCCGAGCGGCGAGCCTTTCTTCAAACCGTCGAGGCCGCGCGTGGCGGGCAGGTCGTCGCGGTTCACGGGCTTGACGAGGGTGGCCGTGCAGAAGAAGACGAGTTCCGTCTCACGCTTCTCGAACGATTTCGATTTGAAGAGCGCGCCGAGGATGGGGATGTTGCCAAGGCCGGGCACTTTCGAGAGCGTGCTCGATTCGCTGTTGTCGAGCAGACCCGCGAGCGCGAAGCTCTGGCCGTCGCGCAGTTCGATGCCGGTCTTGGCGCGGCGCGTCTTCAGGGCGGGGATCAAATAGCCTTGAAACTTGACGCCGTTCTGGAAGTCAATCGTCGAGACTTCGGGTTCGAGTTCTAACTGGATGTGGTCTTCGTCGATGATGGTCGGTTTGAAGTTCAGGCGCACGCCGTACTCTTTAAAGACCACCGTGACGTTCACGCGCTGGCCGTCCGATTGAATGACGGGGATCGGAAACTCGCCGCCCGCCAGAAAGCTCGCCTGCTGGCCGCTCATCGCGATCACGTTCGGTTCTGCGAGCGAGCGAATCGCGCCGGAGGTTTGCAGCGCGCGAATGGCCGCCGCCGAGCCGACGCCCGTGTTGGAGATGAAGAGATTCGCCGTCTCGAACAGGGAGGCGAGGCTGTTGGTCGCCGAGACGCTCGTGCCGTTGCCCGACGAAGCCCATGACGAACCCAACTCGCGCAGCTTCGTGCGGCTCACTTCCGCCACACGCACCGACAACTGCACCTGCATCGCGTTCTTCGCGGGCGAAGTCAGCATGTTCACCGTCTGGAACCCCGCGGCCTTCACCACCTGCTCAACCTGCGTCGAGGTCTGCGCCTGCGCGACGCTGCCGGAGATCACGACCGACCCGTTCGCCTGGCTCAGGCGGATGTCGTCGTTCGGGAAGAGGGCGCGAATCTGCGAATCTATGAGAGAGAGGTTGGCGCGCACGAACACGTCGAAGACGACGAACTTGCCCGACTCTTTCTCCCACGCGATGAAGTTGACCTGACCGAAAGCCTTGCCGTTGACGAGCACCTGGTCCGGCGCGACGAGCACGGCCTCGGCCACTTCCGGGTTCGACACGGAGAAGCGTCCGATCTTGCGGTCGAAGTTGATCACGCGCGACTGGCCGACCAGCACGTTGATCGCCACAGACTCTTTCTGCGGGTTGGCGAACGACGCGCTCACGCTCGTTTCCTGCGCGTGCGCCGCGCCGGTCACACTGAAAATGAACGACGCGCACAGCATCGCGATGATAAAGGGGATAAGACGACGGGTCTGCATGATTGGACTCCTTTGAAAAAGTAAGCAGTGGGCTGTAAGCAGTGAGCGGTCTGTCGCATTGCAGCGCGCGATGAGCAGCAGGCTTTGAACTGCCGGCTGCTCATCGCCGTCTGCTTACTGTGGGAAATCTACGTTTCGTTTCTTCGCGCCTTCGATCACTTCGATGGACGAGCGCGGGGGAGCAGGAGCAGGGGCAGCCGGGGGAGTGGCCGCCTGCGGCGCGGGTGCGCTGTTGCTGCTCCTGCTGTTGTCGGCGCGGGGATACGAGCGGCGCATGACGGGCGCGGGCTGTTGCGTCTGCTGCGGTTGCTCACTCTTGAGCGAACCGGCCTCGGGCACGGGCTTGGCGCGTTCGCCGCCGAGGAGCACGCGCTTGTCAACGCCGAGCGTCTGCTCGTCGCCTTGGTCCACGGAGTTGCGCATCACGAGTTGGAGTTTGCCTTCGGTCGAGGCGAGCGCGAGTTTCTCTGCCTGTTCGGGCAGGACTTGCAGCGTCACGGCCTTAACGCTCTCCGGCTCGCGGTCGTTCTTCGGGCGGTCTATGTTCTGCCCGTTGGCGAGCACCTTGATGTTCTGCAAGACGATCTTCGAGATCGGGTTCTGCTGGCCGTTCTGCTCGACCGGATTGATCACCACCACCACATCCACGAGCGCGCCCGGCATGACGAAGCCGGAGATGCCGACCACGTCGTCAACCTTCACGGTCATCGCGCGATAGCCTTCGGGGATAACGGCGGACAGGCCGCCCGCGGAGCCTTCGGGCGCGAGTTTGAAATCGGTGACGGGTTCGCGCGCCGCGATCTGCACGACCGCCACGCGACCGACGAGTTTCTCCATCGACTGGAATGTCCCTTCGGGCATCGCCGTGCTCGGAAACTGCACGCTCTGGAGTTGCTCCGCGATGATCTTTTCGCCCGGCTGGATATCGACCTTGGCGACCACGACCGTGTTGAGATTCTTCGCGTAAGCCTGCGTGCCCGACAGGTAACGGCTCACCGAAAAGGCCGCGATCAGGCCGAACACCACCGCGCCGCACATCACAAAGACAAGACGTTTATTTCGCATGGCTATCATTCTCCGTTCGAGTTCAAATTCCCCTGCGCGCTCCCCGGTGGCTTCCGCAGCCCCGGCGCGCAATATTTTTCGTTAACGTTTAAGCGCGAAAGAGTGCGAGCGAGATCAGGCTGCCGAGCGTGATCGCCACGCCGTAAGGAATGGTGTAACGACGTTCTGCCGGAACCGAGAAGCGCGGCATCTCCCAACCGGGCAGGAAGCCCACGAAGATTTGCACCACGCGCCACAGGGTTTCGCGCACCGTCCCGGCGCGAAACATCGTCACGACCGCGAGCGCGCCGCCCGTCAGCACGACGACGAGAAAGGTCGGCACGACGAGCGACGCGCCGAGCAGCGAGCCGATAGCCGCGAACAATTTCACGTCGCCCGCGCCCATCGCGCCGAAGATGTGCAGCATGAACATCAGGGCGAAGGCGAGCGCGCAACCGCCGAGACTCGCCAGCAGGCCGTGCGTCCCATTGATGATCGTGTTGACGGAGAGCCCTGCGACGAGCGTGGCGAGGACGAAAGCGTTGGGGATGCGGCGATAGCGCGCGTCGTAATAAGTGATGACGACGGCGAGCGGGACGAGTAATGCGCTGCTGACGATGGTTAAAGTGCCTGACATGTCGTGTATGAAAATTGGTTGAGTTGAATTAAATGCGCGACTGAGTTTTTAAGTGCTGGTAAAACTTTTACTGCTGGTAAAAAATGGTTGGCGCGCTCCGGCTGTTTCTGTGAGAAGCGGCGAGAGCGCGCCAGCCCTGTTGGAGTCCCGTGTCAGGGGGTGGAGGCGATGCTGGTTGCAAGATTCGTGATCTTGGTTCCGATGTTCGTGCCGAGCGTCGTGAAGGCCGTGATGACGGCGAGCGCGACGAGTGCGGCGGCGACCGCGTATTCGGAAAGTTCCAGCCCGGTTTCGTCTTGAAAGAATTTCTTGACCATTTCACTTGTTCCTCACTGCAAAGAGGTTTTGACGGGAAGGCTTACGGGGTGCCGATCTTCGTCGCCAGATTGTTGATCTTGGTGCCGATGTTGCCACCGAGCGTGGTGAAAGCCGTGATGACGGCCAAGGCGACGAGGGCGGCGGCAACGGCATACTCGGAGAGTTCCAATCCGGTTTCGTCGCGCATGAATTTCTTGATCATTGTCTTTTGCTCCTGTGTCTGGAAGTGGAATTTGAAGTTGGATTATTACGGGGCGATCTTGGTGGCGAGATTGTTGATCTTCGCGCCGATGTTCGTGCCGAGGGTGGTGAACGCGGTGATGACGGCGAGCGCGACGAGCGCGGCGGCCACGGCGTATTCGGACAGTTCCAGACCAGTTTCGTCGCGGAGGAATTTCTTAATCATTTGGTTTGCTCCTTCAATGCGGGAATGTTTCGTGTTTGTTCTTGCAGACGCTCGCGCCGAGTGGGCGGGCGGCCAACTACATCATCAAAGAACCGGATGCTTCATCAAACCGTGCCACGAACTGACAAGCACGCCGCCAATCGCCAGGGCGACGAGCAGCCAGTTGCCGTTCGCTCCCCCGGCCACGACCGCCACGGCGCGCTCACCCGCCAGCAGCGCAACGGCTACGAACGGCAGGACGAGCAACAGGGCGGCGACGGCTAAGAATGTTTTGTTGAGCAGGGTTTTCATCATCGAGTTCCTTTCGCGCCCGGCGCAACGCTTCGAGTTGCCACACCTTTCAACGTTGCTTCCGGACGACAGAAGCTATTTCAAGGCGCGTGCCACACGTCGGAAACTCGAAGAACACAGGCAAACGCGGCTTTTACGCATCTCGCGCCGCGACGCCATGTGAACGCAGGGCGACAACAAAGCGCGTCGCCGACGCACGACTGCGCCCCCCGCTTTCGAGTAAAACTGAGCAGTGAGAAGCACTTAACGCCTTGTCGCCGCCGGTTGACAAAGTTGCGCGCGAGTTTCAACCGGTGGCGACGAGCGTTGACGAGAAAGATTGAGAGAACTGATGCGAGCGGCGTGCGCGTGCGAGCCGCGCTAAAAATTTAAGGGACGCAGCACAGGCCGCGTCCCTCTCAAGTCGAGCTTATTAACTTGCTTGTCGTCCGTCTCTAACGCTTGAAGAAGATGACGGCCTGACGGTCTTCGTAGACGCTGTGCCACGTCTCATCCTGCCGCAGCAGGCTCGCAAGCGGCGTGTTCGGTTGGATGAAGACGGTTCTCACGCCGTAACGCTCCAGCGGCGCGCGCCAGTTGCGCTCACCCGCCATCGTCTCCAGAGCCTCTTCCATGAAGGCGTCGCCGTACACGTCCGCGCGCCCGTCAATATAGACCTCGCGCTGCGGGTAAAGTTTCCAGATCAGGTAACCGCCCCAGCCGTAATCGTTATAGATCGCGCCTGACTCCGGGTGCGCGCGCAGGAATTCGACGGCGGCTGCCGGGTACTTCTCTGCCTCGCTACTCCCCTGTCGAGCGACGACCTTCGACACGTTCGCCACGCACAAGCCGAACGGCACGCAGATCAACAACAAGACGTTGAGCGCCAACTGAACCCCGGCCTTCGCCCCGGCCTCGCGCTTCTCCGGCTCATTCAACCAACGCCAACGCGCCCGGCTCTCCAGCAGTTGCCACGCATGCTCCGCGAGCAACGGCACGGCGACCAGCGCGAAGAGAGGAATGTTGCGCCACGCGCGCAAGGCCGCGTAAGCCGCGACGCAGAGCAGGAACAACTCGCCGGGTCGCACCTTCTTCGGCGAGAGCGCAAGCGCGGCGAACGTAGCGAAGACCAAGAGGGCGAACGGCTGGCTGATGAGCAGGTGAAAGTTCGGCGTGAACCATTCCTCTATGTACGCGTGCATCGCGTGCGAGTTGAGCGTCTCGAACGGGTAGGAGAACAGCCTCAGGCCGTTCGGATTCAACGGCACGACGAGCGCGCACGCCGCGAACAGAAACAACAGAGGGCGCAGGCGAACCGACAGAGGCCGCTCGCTCCGCTCTCCCATCCACTCGTCGAGCAACAGACCTGCGCCCGTCAAGCCGATCAAAGCCAAGCCCAACGCGTAGCCGCCGTGCATGTTCGCCCAGACGAGCATCAGCGGCACGAGCCGCCACAAACCTTTGGTCTGCCCCCGCCGCGCATAATCGCCGAGCACGGCCACGTAGATGCTCGTGAAGAGAAACGAGATCATCTGCGGGCGCACGCCCCACATCGGCGCGGTCGCCAGTGCGCCGAGGAGCACCGCCGCGCCCGCCACATACGGGTGCGGCGCGAGTTCAGCCGCGCGCCTGTAAGCGATCCACAGCGCGGCGGTCATCAGGAGCGAGAAGGACACCACCAGCCCGCCCCATCCCGCCAGTTTGTAGATCGCATAGATCAAAACCTCGGCGAGCCATTCGTGTGTCACCCACTCTCTGCCCTGAGCCGTGAAAGAGAAGATGTCCGTGTGCGGGATCGCGCGCGTCTCAAAGATGAGTTGGCCGGTGCGCAGGTGCCACCAGAAATCGGGATCGGTGATCTGCCCCGCCGTCAGTGTGAAGATGGCTGCGAGCAGGACGAAGACCAGCAACCGCCGCGTCGAAAGAGCCGCCGCATATCTGCTCACCACGTCGCCCGCCGGAAGAACGACCGGCCACGCGGCATCGCCCGCTTTTTCAAACTCCCTCATCGCCGCGTCCTCATTCGTCAAACGCATCTTCCAACGTCAACTTCATCAGCTACACACTCGCCGACAACCCGCGCCGGTTGTTCATCAACCGCGCAACACAAGCGCGGCCAGCAACGCGAGGCTCGCGCCGCCGCCCGCGATGGTGAACGTCCACTCGACAAGCGCGCTGCGTCGCTGCATCAACTCGCGCAGCAACACCATGCCGCACTTCCAACCGTCCTGTTGATAAAACGGCAGCAAGTTCGTGGCCGCGAGCAGGTAGTTCATCGCGCCGAAGATCGTTCCCGTGGCGAGCGAGGCCGCGCACAGGTTCACGATCACGCCCGCCAGCAACACCAGCACCTGCTGGCTGATCGGCCTCATCTGCAAGCCCGCCATGTCGAGCCGGACATACGCCCCCAGAGGTAACGCGTGCAGCTTGTATTCAACTCCCCCCAACTTCAAGCCATAGATTTTCCGCCCCCATCCGAGTCCCAGCTCCGTCGCTCCGACGCCGCACGCGCGCGCCGCCAGCAGATGCCCGAACTCATGTATCAGCATCGCGACGACGAAGCAGAGGATGTAGGCGAGGAACATAAATTTTGTCAGTTGTCCGTGGTTAACTGGGAGAGGTCAATTGTCAGAGGTCAATTTGTCGGTTGTTCTTTGTTCGCTGCCCGACGCTTATCGTCATCCCCGGAGAGTAACCTGCCCGTTGACAAAACAACGGGCGGCTGACCACGGACAACTGGCGGCTCTCTTAGTTTCGTTCGGCGCGGAGTTGCAGGCCGGGTTGTTGTTCGTCTTGCAGGAAGTCGCCGACGTTGATGGCGAGGCGTTTCAGCTTCTTGTAGAGCGTCTGGCGTGAGCCGAGGCCGAGGGCGGTGGCGGCGCGTGCGACGTTGTAGTCGTGCAGGCGTAGCGTTTCGGTGATGACGCGGCGTTCAAAGTCGTCGAGCATGTTTTCCAGATGCGCGGGCTTGCCGCTCTCGGCGTCGGTTGTTGCCGCAACGGAGCGCGACGGGCTGATGCGCTGGCTGATGAGATCGGTGCTGATGGAAGTCCCCTCGTCGGTGTAGAGCACGAGCCGTTCGATCTCTGCGGCGAGTTCGCGCACGTTGCCCGGCCACGAATAATTTTGCAGCGCATGGATCGCTTCGGCGGTGATCCCTGCGACGGCGCGGTCGTTGCGGCGCGCGTAGTGCGTCAGGTAGTGAGAGATGAGCGCGGCAATGTCTTCGGGTCGGTCGCGCAGGGGCGGCACTTCGAGCGTCAGAGCGGCGACGCGGTAATACAGGTCTTCGCGAAAACGCTCTTCGGCGACGGCGCGCGGCAAGTCCTTGTGTGTGGCGGCGACGACGCGCACGTTCACGCGTCGCGGCGAGCGTTCACCGAGCGTGTGCACTTCGCCCTCCTGTAAGAAGCGCAAAAGTTTCGGCTGCAAGGGGAGCGGGAGGTCGCCGATCTCGTCGAGAAACAGCGTGCCGCCTTCAGCCGCGCGGATGAGTCCGTCGTGATCTGCGTGTGCGCCGGTGAACGCCCCTTTGCGATGGCCGAAGAGCAGGCTCTCGATCAAATCTGCGGGCGCCGCCGTGCAGTTGAACGGAATGAACGCCGCCTGCGAGCGACGGCTCAAGCGATGAATCGCACGCGCGACGAGTTCCTTTCCCGTGCCCGATTCGCCCATCACGAGCACCGTCGAATCCGAATCTTTAACGCGCTCGACAGCCCGCGCGAGTTCCGACATGCGGCGACTGACGAAGACCATCCCCGGCAAAGTGGCCGTCGCAACCGTTGGCGGGTGCGTGAACAATTGCGCCTGCGGCTGCGCTTCTTCGCGGAGCAGCGCGTGCGCGTGCGCGAGTTGCGCCACATCGCAGAGGACTTTTAGTTCCTTCGCCTGCCGTTCGGAGAGTGGCCGCACGCAGCGCCCGTAAATAGCGACTCCTTCGCGGCGCGCAGTGGCAACGGCCAAGACGAGACAGATCGCGTGGTCGCCCGCTTTCATCTCCGCGACGGACGAAGGCTTCGCGAGCGTCTCCGCAACTTGAGCCTCGGCCTCCGCGATCTCGTCCTGATCAAGTCCCTCGACCCATTTGAGATGCGGTCGCTCGCCGCTCTTTTGCGCGAAGGTGGCTAAGCCGTAAGTCTGCGCCGTCGCGTCAACCATCCGCGCGAGCTTCAACATGACATCGTAGAGCATGTCTGAGCCGGTCGTCGCGGCTTTGCACAGTGCGCGCACCATCGCGGCGAGCGGCAGTTGAAAGACAGGAGCGTTGCTGTTTTCCGAACGATCAGAACTCAAGGAAAGCGTTGAACCGGACATGAAATTATGAATCCCCTATGCTGAAAAACGACAGACGGCAGCTTCGAGCAGGTGCGACGCCAACTCGCGCGAGTGAAGTTTGTTTGGAGTCAGGGCAAGTCTTTATGACGAGAAATTCGGGGAGCGGCTCGTCCTGCCGAAGAGCACGTGAGGCGGCTTCGACTCAAACTAAAATTAGTCTAGTCGCACGGCGCGGCGGGTGTCAATAAAATTAAGAAACGCGCTTGTCGCTGAAAGCGAAGGCAATCGAAATATAACAATCAGGCGAAAACAGGACTTGCTTTTAACGCGAAAGAGCGTCGCCCCTCTACAAACATAGCGGGCGACGCTCTTTCTGGTTTTACTCAGACAGTGGAAAACTCAAACTTAGGACTTGTTGGGAATATTCAACTGCTGGCCGACCTGAATCTTGTCAGGATCCTTCAGTTTATCGCGGTTCGCGTAGAAGATTTGCATGTACTCGTCGGCGTCGCCGTAGAATTGTTTGCTGATCTTCGAGAGCGTATCACCGGATTTGACCGTGTAGCTCTGCGCGTTCTGGCTGCCGCCGCCCGCCGTCGCCGCCTGCGCGCGGCTCGAATCCACGTTGATGTCGGCGGTGATGTCGTCCAGATTCGGGTTGACGAGTTTGATCTGATCCCAGAATTTGCCTTTAGCCTCATCCGAGGGCGCAGTGCCCTTGATGAACAGTTTGTCGTCCTGCACGTGCAGATTGTGAAATTGAATCTGCTGCTGGTCAGCCATATTCAAAACCGATTGATATTTTTGTTTGAGCGTATCAAAGCGTTGTTGCGCGTTTGGCTGCTGCTGCGACTCGCTGGCTCCATTGCCGAACATTTTATCCCAAAGACCCATAAAGATTTCCTCCTCCAAATTAAAGAAACGATTTTTTTCCAAACACCGAAAGGCGTTGCCGGGTTACAGGTGCAACGCACGTACCATAAAACGGAATCCGTCCGGCTAACTTTCAATGACTCGACTATTAGCGTTTGAATCGACACAAAACGCTCTGGCGTGCGCCTTGCTAACTGGTCAAACGCAACTGATTTTCTAGCTTGAAATCGTACAGTTGCCGATTTGGTGGCTGCTTTCGAGCAGTTTTGAGTATTCTAAAAACGATTTGAACAGGAGGGATGCGAAATGGGTTCTATTATTGGAGCAATAGTCATCGGTTTGATTGTGGGTGCGCTGGCGAAAGCAATTATGCCGGGTAAAGACCCCGGCGGCATAATCGTCACAATCCTGATCGGTATTGTGGGCAGCATTATCGGCCATTACATCGCCGCCGCTATTTATACGAGCACAGAGGGACCGGGCTTTATCATGCGGCTTGTCTTCGCGATTATCGGGTCGCTCATTCTGCTCGGCGGCTACAGGCTCATCACAGGGCGCAATAGCACACGTGTCTGACGGGTAGCGCAAGGTCTAATTCTTTCGATCTTTGTAAAAATGGGCGCGGTTCTGAGTTGAGATGAGTCAGAGCCGCGTCTATTTTTCGTCATTTCCTCTTAAACTACGGTAAACAAAAGGGATTACAGAAAATAGAGCCTTCCATGCAGCTATAATCCGGCGGTCGGCCAATTGTCACAAAGTCCTTCCTAAAACCCTCAAGTTTAGACTTCAACCGATGCGACGTTTTTTCAACCCGACGATCTTTTCCACACCTGTGAACGCACGCGTCGCCCCCTATCTAACTGTTAGATAAAGCAGATTTCGAGTCCTGCCCACGCGGCGGATTTCCGTTCGCCGCCTGTTCGCCCTTTTAAGCGCTTAAGACCTGTTACTTCAAGTAACTGTTGAACTTAGCCGTATAAACCGTTGTAAAGAAATGTCTTTACAGCATATTACCCGCATGCTAAATTCCCGCCACTTTGTCGCTAAACGTTTGAGCGATAAAGAATTGAACGTGATCAAGCCACACTCCGTTGTAGCGCTCCAGATTTGAAGACACACTATCTTGAGTTCTCGACATAAATTGACATAGACAGGACACAGAAACCCAGACCGAAATGCCTATCAGGTTCGGAACATCAGGCTGGCGCGCAATCATCGCAGACGAATTCACTTTCGCCAACGTGCGGCTCGTAACTCGCGCTATTTGCAGCTACTTACGCACGAACGGCGTCGAGGACGGCGCAAGTCTCGTCGTCAGTTACGACACGCGTTTTCTGGGAGAGAAGTTTGCGGCTCAGTGCGTGGAAGAAATAGTCGATAACGGGCTTAAGGCAATATTTTGCGACCAGCCGACGCCGACGCCGACCATCTCTCATACGATCCGCGAACGCGGCGCGGCAGGTGGAATTAACTTCACGGCATCGCATAACCCTCCTGAATACAACGGGATGAAGTTTTCGACCGCTGACGGCGCGCCCGCCCTGCCCGACGCCACCAGGCAGGTCGAGGGGCTGATCGGGAGCATGGGGGCGGCGAGCGAAAGCAGGTCGCGCGACAAAAACACCGCCGATATTGAAGTTTACGACCCGCGCCCGGCCTATTTCGCAGACCTTGAACGGAAACTGCGTTTCGACGTAATTGCCGGAGCCGGTGGGACTTATGCGTTCGACCCGTTATGGGGCACGGGGCGCGGCTATCTGGATCGTGCCTTACGCGAGCACGGCCTCGAAGTAGAAACGATTCACGATTGGCGCGATGTGATGTTTGGCGGGCGTTCGCCGGAGCCGGACGATCATCATCTGGACGAGTTGCGCGAGGCGATGAAACGGGGCGGGTGCGTGCTCGGCCTCGCCACGGACGGCGACGGAGATCGTTTCGGCGTGCTCGACGCAGACGGAACTTTCATCACGCCCAACCGGCTCATCCCGCTTCTGTTCGACTACCTCGCCGAATCGCGCGGGTGGACAGGCGGCGTCGCGCGTTCGGTCGCCACTTCGCATCTCGTGGATCGCGTCGCCGAATCGCGCGGTTTGCCGGTCTATGAAACGCCGGTCGGCTTCAAGTTTATCGGCGAGTTGATCAACGAGGACAAGATCATCCTCGGCGGCGAAGAGTCGGCAGGACTCTCGATTCGCGGCCACTACCCGGAGAAGGACGGCATTCTGGCTTGCCTGTTGGCAGCCGAAGCGGTGGCGGCGCGCGGCGTGAGTCTGAACGAGCAGTTGAATGCGTTGTACGCGCGAGTCGGGCGACTTGAGGCAGGACGCATCGGCGTACGTTTAACGCCGGAGATTTTGGCGACGCTGCCCGAGAAATTAAGACGCGACCCCACAGACATCGGCGGGCGGCGCGTGGCTCGCACGGATCGCATGGACGGAGTGAAGTTTATTTTTGCAGATGGCGCGTGGCTGCTGCTGCGTCCTTCGGGGACGGAGCCGCTCGTGCGCATCTACGCTGAATCTGAATCGGAGAAAGAGTTGGAGGTGCTTCTTGAACAAGGCCGCAAATACTTATTGGACTGACTCGCGCCTCGCCGCGCAACGCCCTACGGCACGACCTCTCGCGCTGGCGACCCCGGCGCGCGAACTCTCACGCGAACTCGTCGGGACGCGCGCAGAGGTACGCCGTCGTGGTGGACTTATTCCCTCATGGGCTGTCTTCACGATGATCATGCTCGCCACCTTCGCGCTGTGCGTCAGCGTCACGATGCGGACGCATGCGGAGATGCGCAGTGCGGAGCAGAAACTTTCACAGATGAATACGGAGGTGCAGGCAATCAGCAATACGAACGACTCGCTCAAGCAAGAGGTGCAGCGTTTGCAGGAGCGTAAGTCGCGCGCCATCGAGGACGCCGCACGCGCACGGCTCAATATGATTCGTCCGAACGAGATCGTTGTGCCCATTGATTAACCGACAAGTGGATTAACCGACAAGGAGGAGGCTCTTTATCGCAGTGAACTGTGTCGCACTTATACCAAGTTCTGCCGGTCGCCCGCCGCTCGCTGCCCGCTTAGTTTCTGCTTAGCGTTAGCTCCTGCCTGACACCGCGCGGCTGCCTGTTTAAAGCAGGTAGCCGCGCTACTTCATCTAGAGATTCCCCTCCATTTTGTGGCCGGAACATGCGGTTGACACCCCCGCAGTGGTCAACTAATATCAAACTCTATTTAACTCGTCATAAATTTTATTGACCTCGAAACCGCCTAGTTTTCGAGCGGGAGAGACAAGCAAAATCATGTCCGAAG
>DASWNS010000619.1:0-2962 GCA_036399115.1 Pyrinomonadaceae bacterium
ATGCTTTCTTTCATCCTTTCTTCCCGGTGCGCTTCCTGCGTCTGCGGCGTTGAAGGTTTTTAACCGCGCACGCCACGAGTTGCTTTAAAAGCGTAAACACTAAGCGACAGTTAGAAAACACAAGTTGACTCGAAACCGGAAAGCAAAAGTTGTAAAGCAAAAATCTGCGGCGGGGCGTTTGCCGCGCGCGTTGTTGCTGCTGGCAGCGGTGCTCGCCGTCTCGACCTTTGTTGCGCTGTGGGTCGGGTATGCGCCGATTGCGTTCGCGGACTTGCGCGGGGATGAGATGGCGCGGCTGCTCTTTTTTCGTTTGCGCCTGCCGCGCGTGTTGATGGCGGGGATGGTGGGGGCTTCGCTGGCGATGGTGGGGGCGTCGTTGCAGGCTCTGTTTCGCAACCCGCTCGCGGAGCCTCTGACGCTCGGCGTGTCGGGCGGCGGCGCGCTCGGCGCGAGCATCGCGATTGCGTTCGGCTTCGGCGCGCGGGTGGTGGGCGTCCCGGTCATCTTCCTCGCGGCGTTTGCGGGCGCGGGCGCGGCAATGCTCGTCGTCTATCGTCTCGCGCGCACGGGGGCGGTCGTGATGCCGGGCGCGCTGCTGCTCGCGGGCGTCGTGCTCAATTTCGTCGCGGCCTCTTTCGTCGTCATCATTCAATACTTCACGGACTATTCACGCGCGCTGCAAATCCTGCGCTGGACTATCGGCAGCCTCGACGTGGTGGGCTTCGATCTCATCTGGCGCATGCTGCTCTTTTTAGTGCCCGGCTGGATCGTGCTCGCCCTGATGGCGCGTGACCTGCACCTGATCGCGCTCGACGAAGAGACGGCGGCGAGCCTCGGCGTCAACGTGCGCCGGAGCGAGCGACTGGTGTACGCGGCGAGTTCTATGATCGTCGGCGTGACGGTGGCGGTCGGCGGCACGATTGGCTTCGTCGGCCTGATCGTGCCTCATGCCGTGCGCCTGCTCTTTGGCGAAGACGTGCGCGTGATCCTGCCCTGCTCGTTTCTGCTCGGCGCGGCGTTCCTGATGCTGGCCGATGCGGTCGCGCGCACGGTGTTGGGCGTAGGCGAACTCCCCGTCGGCGCGATCACCGCGCTCGCGGGAGGCCCCGTCTTTTTATGGCTGCTCAGACGGCAGCAACGTCTGGCGGCGATGTGAAAATTGTCAGCGGTCAACGGTCGAGTGTCAGTCGTCCGTTGTTTGTGTAGCGCGTGCGAGTCGCCGAAGATTCGGATTGAGCAACTGACAACTGACTACCGGCAACTGACTACCGGCAACGGACATTTCGGGAGGCTTTATGAGCATAGCGACGAAGGCGGGCGACAAGGGCGACACCGGACTCATCGGCGGCCAGCGCGTTTCGAAGGCCGACTTGAGGGTTGAGGCTTACGGGACGATTGACGAGTTGGGGTCGACGCTCGGGTTCGCGCGTGCGATCTGCGACGACGCGGAGGTGCGCGCTTTGACGAAGGAGATTCAGCGCGAGTTGTTCGCAGTGAGCGGCGGCGTAGCGAATCCTCTGGGCGCGCAAAAAGAGCCTCCGTATGTGACGGAGGCGATGGTCGGAGTATTGACCGCAGAGGTCAACCGCATCGAGGGGATGGAAGGGATTTTGTCCGACTGGTCGCTGCCGGGCGAGCACGCGGCGGCGGCGGCTTACGATGTGGCGCGCACCGTCTGCCGCCGCGCTGAACGCGCGGTGGTGCGCCTCACGGAAGCGGGCGAAGAAGTCTCGCCGCAGACGGTGGCCTACCTCAATCGCCTCTCCGACCTGCTCTGGCTGATGGGTCGCCTGCTCGAACTGCGCGCGGGCGTGGACACGCGCCTGCGCGACGACGCACACACGGGACCACGCTGGTCGCGGGCATGGTAAAGCAGTGACGAGTGACAAGCGACGAGTGACGAGAGAAGACAGGTAAATCGTGAATCGTCAATCGTGAATAGAGGAAAAACTGGCTTTTACTATTGACGATTGACGATTGACGATTCACGGCTTTTTCTCGTCATCTGTCACTTGTCACTGTTCTTAGCATTCATCACTTGAAAGATGATTTGGCGTTCGCGTGCGCCGTCGAACTCGCAGAGGAAGATACCTTGCCAGCGTCCTAAGAGTAATTCGCCGTCGTGGAAGGGGATGGTTAGGCTTGAGCCTGTGAGCGTGGCTTTGATGTGCGCGTCGGAGTTCTCTTCGTTGTGGCGAAAGTTCATGCCGTGTTGCGGGATGAGGGTGCGCAAGGCATGGAGCATGTCGCGCGGCACGTCCGGGTCGGCGTTCTCGTTGATGGTCAGACCGGCGGTGGTGTGCTGCACGTAGAGCACGCAGATGCCTTCGCGCGCGCCCGTCGCCTTGAGCCTCCGGCGCACTTCGTCCGTGAACTCGACCAACTCTTCGCGCTCGCGCGAACGAACTTTGATGATCTCCATAGTCGCCCGTCTTGCCGTAAATAAGAGTTGAAAATTTTCGCCCTGAGCGGGAAAGCGACTCAGCCGCGCGCGCTCTTCCGGCGCGTGCCCGCGCTGTTCGCCCGCTTCCGCTCGCTTGCCTGCTTCCGTTCGCTCGCGCGCCGGAGCAGCGGCAACCGGATGCGAAAAGTTGCGCCGTGTCCTTCGCCCGCGCTTTCGGCTTTCACTGTGCCGCCGTGAAGTTCGATCAAGCGGCGCACGATGGCGAGTCCGAGTCCGAGGCCGCCATGCGAGCGGGTGCTGGTGCCGTCGGCCTGCCGGAAGTGTTCAAAGACGTGCGGCAGGAAATCCTGACTGATCCCCGTGCCGTTATCCGAGACGACCAGTTCGGCCTCGTGCGCGCCCGCGCGTTTGAGCGAGACTTCCACGCGCCCTCCGACGGGCGTAAACTTCACCGCGTTCGAAAGCAGATTCCACACCACCTGCTGCAAGCGATCCGGGTCGCCCGAAACCATGCCGACGTTCCGTGCGAAGCGCGCGACGAGTTGGATCGACTTGGCT
>DASWNS010000620.1:0-10959 GCA_036399115.1 Pyrinomonadaceae bacterium
CCGTAAAACAGATCGCTGTGCGTTGTGCCGGAGGTGAGCTGCATGATGCGGCTCCCTCCGCTAAGTTTAATCGTATCTGCGCCGAAACCTAACACGGCGTTGCTCACCGTGTAAATGATTACCACCGGACACGGCGTCGGGCTTGGGGTCGGAGTTGGCGGCGGCGGCGGCGTCGGCGTCGGCGGTGGCGGCGCCGGGGTGCAGGGGTTCGGCGTGGGTTCGTTGTTGAGTTTGGTGATGAAGGCGTCGGGGGCGAATTGGTTATGGCTGCCGAACGTGCTCTGGATGGGGTTGACGGTCGGGAAGTCAACCGAAGTAGTTCCACCAACGAGATAGACGTTACCGGATGAGTCGAGCGCGATGTCCCGTCCGGCTTCGACTTCGGTGCCGCCGAGATAAGTCGAGTAAACTAACGCCGACCCCGCCGCGTTGAACTTCGTGATGAACATATCTTCGAAGCCCTTACGTGTGCATTGTATGGCGTTGAGCAGGGGGAAACTGTTGAATGAGTCAATGCGTCCTGTGACATGTGCGCTGCCTGCGGCGTCAACCGCGATGCTGAAAGCGAACTCGTTACCCAAGCCGCCGAGATAAGTCGAGTACACGAGCGCGGAACCTGAGGCGTTGATCTTCGTCACGAAGGCGTCGTAAGTGCCGACCTTGCCGCCTTTCGTGCTTTGGATGGCATTGGCGACGGGGAAATCGGTTGACAGCGTGTCGCCTGCGGCGTAAGCGTTGCCCGACGAATCAATGGCGATGTCGAAGCTGCGTTCGTCGTCGCCGCCGCCGAGATAAGTGGAATAGATGAGCGCGGAACCGGCGGCATTGAGTTTAGCGACGAAAGCGTCGGATGAGCCGCCGTTGTACGTGCGTTGCAGCGGATTAGCGAGGGGGAAGTTGGGCGATTCGGCAGTTCCGGTGACGTAAGCGTTGTCCGAAGCATCTACGACGATGCCCGCGCCTCCGTCACCCAGACTGCCGCCGAGATAAGTTGAGTAAACGAAGGCCGACCCCGCCGCGTTGATCTTCGTCACGAAGACATCACTAAAGCCGCGGAGCGTGCCTTGAATGGGGTTGACGAGGGGGAAGTCGTTCGCATGGGTGCGACCGGTGACGTAGACATTCCCCGAAGAATCAAGCGCGATGTCCTCGGCAAAGTCTGCACTCGCGTTGCCGCCGAGATAAGTTGAGTAAACGAGCGCGGAACCTGAAGCGTTGAGCTTCGCCACGAAGGCGTCCTCGTGGCAGCAGCCTCTCGCGCCTTTAATAGGATTGACGGTGGGAAAGGTGGTTGACCCGGTGAAGCCTGTGATGTAAACGTTGCCCGACGAATCAAGCGCGATGCCTGTAGCCTGCTCGCTACTGTTGCCGCCGAGGTAGGTGGAATAGACGAGCGCCGTGCCCGCCGCGTTGATCTTCGTCACAAAGACATTTGCCACGTCGCTCAGCGCGGGTTGGAGGGGATTAGCCGTCGGGAAATTAGTCGAACCTGTGGTGCCTGCGACGTAAGCGTTGCCGGACGAGTCCACCGCGATGGTTCCCGCGGCGTCCGTGCTGTTGCCGCCGAGATAAGTGGAATAGACGAGAACCGGATCAACGACGAGCGGACGCGACGCGTCGTACTCGCCGACGCGGAAGCCGACGCGCCCGCCCGCTTGCAACACATATCCACCTTCGACCGCGCGCCGCGCGCCGCCCGCCGTTTCCTGATAGATCACAGGCTTCAGTTGCCGCACGACTTCTTTGCCCACCGTCAGCAGCAAATCGCCGCCCTCGTCCACTTCCAACTTGTCCGCGCCCGCGAACTCAAGGCTCACGGCACGCGCGTCGCTTCCGGGCGCGACCACGAAGTCGTATTCCAACTGCCGCTGGTTGCCGTAATAGACCACGTCAATGCCCGGATAGACTTCCTTGTAGCGCACGCGCCCGAAGGTCGGAATATCCGTGCGCCATTTGGCCGGATCGTTGCCGTAGAAATAGTTGACCTTGCCCGCCAACTCGTCCGCGCTCTCGACCGGCGCGTCCGCGCGTGCGCCCAAGAGTTTCATGCTGAACGTCGTCTGCGGCTCCGGCTCAATGTGTTGGCGAGCGCGCTTCGCAGTGTTGTTGCTGCGCGCCGTGGTGTTGATGTTCACATCCTCAATCGCCTGTGTCCGCTCGCGGCTCACATCATGGTGCGCCTTTCGCCTCCCGCCCTGTGGCGTCATGACGAAGACGGCTTCTGCGGGTTTGAGAAAGAGCGTGTAGCCCGCGCCCCGCGCGAGGAAGTTGACGGGCGCAGCGGTCTGCCCACGGTTGGCTTCAAAGCTCAACTCCATCCGCCCGTATGCCTCGCGCGCACGCTCGGCCACTGGCTCGGTCGCTGGCGTTGTAGTTGATGTAGGCAACCGTGTCGAAGAGTTCATACCGGCGGCAGCATCCGGCGGTGCGCTCTGCCTGACAGGCGCGACGATTGCGACGAGCAAGCTCAAGGCGCATAGCAGCAGCAGGATAACGAACGTGTTGATGAGGTGTCGGTGAGTAGAGGTGTGAGTAGATTTCAAGCGGGCAGATTTCATGGTGTCCTCGTCTTCGGTTGTGGCGTGTGGTTGGCAACGCCCTACGACTTTGAGCGGCGGCAGGTCTGCGCGGTGTGTGCGCAAGCAGTTGGCGGTTTAGGCAGGGTCAGGTTGACGCCTCTGCTTCTTTGGCCCCCGGTTTTGGACTGTGGAGCGCATCCTTTCACAGTTCGTCCCGTTTGAGCAAGCGATTCTGAGCAAGCGATATTTTGAGTTGTTGCTTGTAGTGAGACGGGATGATGGCGAGAATCAAAGCGCGGGGATATTTGAAGCGACGGGGAGCAGAGGAGCGCGTCAGACCCGCCCGCCTTCGCAAGCGGTTCTGACGTCTTTTGACTTTTTAACCGCGCGAAGTGGTGCGGCGGCGTTGGAGCAGGATGTTTGCGCGGCGCACGGGGACGAGCGCGCCCGCGTCGGGCGGCGGCGCGTCCGTGAAGGCCGCAAACTCTTCGGCGTGCGATTGCAGGTAAGCGAAGAAGCGTTCGAACTCGCGCTGCATCGCGTCCATCTTTTCCCGCATGTTCAGGATGATCTCGACGCCCGCGAGATTAACGCCGAGATCGCGCGTCAGAGACAGGATCACTTCGAGGCGTTCGAGGTCGGCATCCGTGTAGAGCCGCGTGTTGCCGTCCGAGCGGGAAGGCTTAATCAGCCCCTCGCGCTCGTAGAGACGCAAAGTCTGCTGGTGCAGCCCGTACTGCTCGGCCACCGCGCTGATCGTATAGGTGCGATCACCTTTTTTGCGTTTCATAAGAATTCAGTGACGAGTGACGAGTGACAAGTGCCGAGCCGGAGGACAAGTTAAAGACAAGTATGCTGCTTTAACTTGTCACTCGTCATTTGTCACTCGTCACTGCTATTCAAGTCCCATCGCGACGCGCGGGTTCTCGGCGTTGAGTTGCGCGTAGCGTTGGAGCAGTTCCTTAGTCTCTTCCGAGATCACTTTGGGGAACGTGACCTGCACTTCCACAAACTGGTCGCCGCGCGCCTGCGGGTTACGCAGGGAGGGCGCGCCGCGTTCGCGCAGGCGAAACTTCTGGCCTGACTGCGTGCCCGGCGGAATCCTGAGTTGCGCTTTGCCTTCCACCGTCGGCACTTCGATCTTCGCGCCGAGCGCGGCTTCCGGCACCGTGACGGGAATCGTCACGTAGATGTTGTCGCCCTTGCGCGTGAAGTGCTTGTGCCGCCCGACGTTCGTGATGATGAAGAGGTCGCCCGGCGGCGCACCGAGCCGCCCGCCTTCGCCTTTGCCCGGAATACGCACGCGCGAACCCGTATCCACGCCCGCCGGGATACGCACCTTCACGCTCTCCGTCTTCGGCAAAACTCCCTTGCCCTGACACAGCGAACACGGAGGCCGACGCTTGCCCGCCCCGTCGCAGTCCGGGCACTCCTGCGCAAACCTGAGCCGACCGCCCGCGCGTTGCACTTGCCCTGCGCCCTTGCAGGTCGGGCAGGTGACGGGCGCGCCGCCCGTGTCGCCCGCGCCGTTGCAGCGCGTACACTGCTCGGAACGTGTGACCGTGATGTTCGTCGTCATGCCCGTCACGGCTTCTTCAAACGAGAGCGCGAGCGGCATCTCGATGTCCGCGCCGCGCTGCGGCATAGGGCGCGGCGGTTCGCGTTCGGCCTTCGTCCCGCCTGCTCCGCCCCCGCCGCCGAACAGGTCTGCGAAGATGTCTCGAAAACTCGAACTCCCTCCGGCGTTTCCGCCGCCGCCACTGCTGCCGCCCGCCGCCGTGCCGGTGCTCCAGTCGAAACCTGTGAAGTCGAAGGGCGCGCTGCGACCTCCCGCGCCGCCGCCGGGTTCCGCACCGCGCGCCGCCGCGTCCGCCAGATTGTCCGAGTATTGCCCGAACCGATCATAGACGCTGCGCTTCTTCGGATCGGAGAGCACGTCGTGCGCCTCTGTGATCAACTTGAAGCGTTCCTCGGCGGCCTTATCGCCCGGATTCACGTCCGGGTGGTGCTTGCGCGCCAGCCGCCTGTACGCTTTCTTGATCTCTTCGGGCTTCGCCTTGCGCTCCACGCCCAGCACTTTGTAGAAGTCTTCTTTTGCCATTCTGGAGACAGTGACAAGTGACAAGTGACAAGTGACGAGTTAAGGCAAGTGAATCGTAAATCGTGAATCGCAAATCGTAAATAGAAAGAGAACTGCCTTCCTCCATTCACGATTGACGATTCACGATTTACATCTTTTCAACCCGTCACCCGTCACCCGTCACTCATCACTGTTTTACTTGTTTTCGTCTACGTCAACGTATTCCGCGTCGATAACGTTGTCGTCACCGCCGCCGCCGGAGGCCGTGCCGCCCTGTGCGCCGGAGGCCGACGCGCCCGCGGCGGAAGCCTGTTCACCGCCCGCTTCGCCGCCGCCGCCAGCCTGCGCAGTCTGCTGGTAGAGAGCTTCGGCGAGTTTGTGCGAGGCGGTTTCGAGGTTCTTGTAAGCGTCGTTCAGGCGATCCGCTCCGCCCTCTTCGAGAGCCTTTTTGGCATCGGAGAGCGCGGTTTCGAGTTGCGTCGTGGACGCGCTATCGAGCTTCTCCTTGTTCTCGTTGAAGGTCTTCTCCACCTGATACGTCAAACCGTCGAGACGATTACGCGCTTCGATCTCCTCGCGCTTCTTCGCGTCTTCGCCCGCGTGCGATTCGGCCTCACGCATCATGCGGTCGATCTCATCTTTCGACAGACCGGACGAGGCCGTGATGGTGATGTCCTGCACACGCTTCGTGCCGAGGTCCATCGCAGACACTTTGACGATGCCGTTGGCATCGATGTCAAACGTCACTTCCACCTGCGGCATGCCGCGCGGCGCGGGCGGAATCCCGACCAGATGAAACTTGCCGAGCGTGCGGTTGTCGCCCGCCATCTGGCGTTCGCCTTGCAGCACGTGAACTTCCACGGAAGTCTGGTTGTCGGAAGCGGTCGAAAAGACCTCGGACTTCCGCGTCGGGATCGTCGTGTTGCGCTCGATCAGTTTCGTGAAGACGCCGCCGAGCGTTTCGATCCCTAAGCTGAGCGGTGTCACGTCGAGCAACAGGATGTCCGTCTTCTCGCCTGAGAGGACGCCCGCCTGCACCGCCGCGCCGATGGCGACCACTTCATCCGGGTTCACGCTCTTGTTCGGCTCTTTGCCGAAAATGCTCTTGACGATCTCCTGCACTTTCGGGATGCGCGTCGAACCGCCGACCAAGACCACTTCGTTCACTTTGGTCGCGTCGAAATTGGAGTCCTTGATCGCCTTCTTCGCGTCGGCGATGGCCTCTTCCACAGGCTTCTTCAGACGTTGCAGGATCGGATCGATCAACTGCTCGAACTTCGAGCGCGTCAACTTCATCACGAGATGCTTCGGCCCCGAAGCGTCAGCCGTGATGAACGGCAGGTTCACTTCCGTCTCCATCGCGGTCGAGAGTTCGATCTTCGCTTTCTCGGCTGCTTCCTTCAGACGCTGCAAAGCCATCTTGTCGTTCGAAAGATCAATGCCCTGATCCTTTTTGAACTCTTCCGTGATCCACTGCATCAGGCGTTCGTCTATGTCGTCGCCGCCGAGGTGCGTGTCGCCGTTCGTGGATTTCACTTCGACGACGCCTTCGCCGACTTCGAGGATCGAGATGTCGAACGTGCCGCCGCCGAAGTCGAAGACGGCGATGACCTCTTCCTTCTTCTTGTCGAGGCCGTAAGCCAGAGCCGCCGCCGTCGGCTCGTTGACGATGCGCATCACTTCGAGGCCGGCGATCTTCCCTGCGTCTTTCGTGGCCTGCCGCTGCGCGTCGTTGAAGTAGGCCGGGACGGTGATGACGGCCTTGTCAACTTTCTGGCCGAGATAGTCTTCCGCCGACTGCTTCATCTTTTGCAGGATCATCGCGGAAATTTCGGGCGGGCTGTAGTCCTTGCCCCCGGCGACGATGCGCACGTCGCGGTTTCCGGCGGCCTGCACCTGATAAGGAACCTGTTTTTTCTCTTCGGTCACTTCGTCGAAGCCGCGTCCCATGAAACGTTTGATCGAATAGATCGTGTTCTCCGGGTTGGTGACGGCCTGACGCTTCGCCACCTGACCGACCAGACGGTTGCCGTCTTTCGCGAAGCCGACGACGGAAGGCGTCGTGCGCCCGCCCTCGGAGTTTGTGATGACGGTCGGCTCGCCGCCTTCCATCACGGCCACCACGGAGTTCGTCGTGCCCAAGTCAATACCGATTATCTTGCTCATCGTTTTCACTCTCCAGTGTTATTTAGCTACCCGCCTCTGACTCACGCGTCCGGCTCGAACGGCCACAAACCGTCTCACGGACTTAACTCAATCGCATCTCAGATATAAAGGCATAGGTTGAATACAGCGTTAATATAATATCTGAGTCCCTTCTTGTCAACTTTTGATTACAGAAGCCCGCGCAGAGTTGTCTCGTTAAGACCTAAACCCATTAAAACCCCTGTTTATCAGGGGTTTTCGGTCATCTCGCGCTCGTGCCTGTCTTCGTTCATGATGCGGGAGACGTGGAAAATGTAGTGCATGCCGGAGAAGAGCGCGGAGGCGAAGACGATGACGTAGACGGTTGGCAGGATGTAGCCGCGCAGAGAGGGGAAACGCGCCAGCGCGAGGATGATCACGATAGCCGTAATTTGCACGACCGTGTTGACTTTTCCGAGCAGCGAGGGGCGAAAACCGCGAAAACCTGTGACGATGTTGATGGCTGCCGCGCCCACGATGATGAAGACATCGCGGCTGATGACGGCTGCCGTCACCCAGAAGGGGACGGGCAGGTGTTCGCCACGCCCGACGATGGAGGCGAGCGAGAGGGTGATGAAAGAGGTGACGAGCAGGAGTTTGTCTGCGATGGGGTCGAGGATGGTGCCGAGTTGCGATTTCTGGTTGAAACGGCGCGCGAGAAAGCCGTCGATGCCGTCGGTTAAGCCCGCGAAGATGAAGATGGCGAGCGCCCAGTCGAAACGCTGGTAATAGAGCATCGTGACGAAGACCGGAACCAGCACCATGCGGATGACGGTCAGGAAATTCGGCACGGTGAAGATGCGAGAAGACATAAGGACAGTGACGCGTGACGGGTGACGCGTGACAAGCAAGAAGGAAGACAAGTGAATCGTGAATCGTGGATCGTAGATCGTGAATAGAAGAACCGAAGACGGGTTTCTCTATTTACGATTCACGATTCACGATTTACGTCTTTTCAACTTGTCACCTGTCACTTGTCACTTGTCACTGTTTTCTGAGTTCGAGGAGAGAGACTTCGGGCAAGCAGCCGTAACGCACGGGCAGAACTACCGTGCCGAGGCCGCGTGTAACGTAAATTTGCGTGTCGTTCTGGCCTCCCAAGCCCCGCAGGAGGCGTCGGCGGGGGCGACCTGAAGCCGAACGCTCCGCGCGCAGCGTGACTTGCCCGCCGTGCGTGTGGCCGCTCAGGACGAGATCAACCCCGGCGCGTGCGGCGCGACGCAGGATGATCGGGTTATGCGCGAGCAGGAGTTTCATCTCGTCCGCGCTCGAACCGGCGAGGGCGAGCGGGAGGTCTTCGAGGCCGACCATCGTATCGTCCACGCCCGCGAGCCAGAAGGTCGCGCCCGGGTGTTTCGGGTGCTCGAAGCGCAGGCCCTCGTTGACGAGGACGCGTATGCCTTCGGCGCGGAAGAGGTCTGTGATGAGCGCGGCGTCCGTCCAGTGGTCGTGGTTGCCGAGCACGGCGAAGACGCCGCAACGCGCACGCAGGCGTCCGAGCATCTCCGCGCACGGGGCGGCATATTCGCGTTCGTGCGAAACGTAGTCGCCCGTCAGGGCGATGATGTCGGGTTGGAGGCTGTTAGCCAGTTCGACGGCGCGTTCAACCTGTGCGCGCCCGGTGAAAGGGCTGTGGTGGATGTCTGAAAGCTGTACGATGCGGAGGCCGTCGAGCGCGTCGGGCAGGCGGCGCAGGTTGATCGTGCTGCGTTCGACGACGAGTTTGTAAGGCTCTGCGAAGGCGGCACGCGCCATCTGCATGACGCCTGCGGCCAGCGTGCGCAGAGGCTTCGGGCGCGCATCGAGAGGACGACGGGGAGACTTCCATCTAGCGATGTTCGGCATACGATGACAATTGAAAGTGGATAATGTGAATTTACTTTGCGAGAGCTAATCCCTGTTTGAAACGCTCCTGTTAGAAGCCCGCGAATTATACGAAGGCAAAAGCGAAAAGGCAAAAGCGAAACTCAAACGCAGAGACGAGTGACGGGTGACAAGTTTTTTAGTTTTAACTTGTCACTCGTCACTCGTCTCTGCGTTTTCAACTGAGCGGCCAGCGCATCGGGACGAGCCACATGATGATGATGAAGACGGCGATGGTCAGGAGCGACCCGATCTTGACGAAGTCGAAGAAGCGATAGCGTCCGGGCGTGTAGATGAGCACGCAGGCGGGTTCGAGCGGCGTCAGGAAGGAGCAGGAGGCGGCGTAGGTGACGGCGACGGCGAAGGCGCGCGGGTTCAGGCCGAGTTGAGTGGCCGTCTGGATGGCGACGGGCAGGACGACGAGCGCGGCGGCCTGATTCGACATCGGCTGCGTTAGCCCGATGGTCAGCAGAATAAAACCGCCCATCACGGCGTAAGGGCCGAAACCGCCGACCGAGTTGACGATCAGCCCCGCGAGATAATCGTCCGCGCCTGTCTTCTCCATCGCCGTGCCGAAGCTGATCATGCCTGCGATGAGGACGATCAGGCGAAAGTCGATCATGCCGTATATCTCGCCGGAGAGCACGGCGCGCGAGGCGAGCAGGATGAGCACGCCGAAGAGCACCGCGACCGAGAGCGGCACGTTGAACGGGTGGAAGATGGAGAAGATCAGAAAGACCGCGAAGGCGAGCAAAGCCCAACGCCTCTTCGCCGCGCGCCCGCGCCGCTCCGACACGTCTTCGAGCAGCAGCAGGTTGCCCTCCGTGGCGAGGTGTTCGACCTGTGCGCGCTTGCCCTGCACGAGCAGCACGTCTCCGAAGCGAAGGCTGACCATGCTCAGTTTCGACAAGAGCGCGACGCCGTGACGGTTGATGGCGAGCGCGGTGAGGCCGTAGCGTTCGCGAAACTTCGTGCCCTTCAAGGTGCGCCCGACGAGATTCGAGCCGCGCAAGACCATCGCTTCGAACAGTTCGAGATTGCCCGCTTCGAGGTCTGTGTCGCTCAATTTGAAGTCGGCCTTGATCTCGATGCCCGCTTCGGTCTTGACGCGCAGGATGTCTTCGATGCGCCCCTGCACGAGGAGCAGGTCGCCCGCGAGAATCTGCTCGTCTGCGCGCGGCGCGATGCGCCCCTGCTTGCCGCGCAGGATGCCGACGACGGCGAGGTCGAGCGACTGGCTGAGGTTCGCTTCGGCGAGCGTCTGCCCGACGAGCGGCGACGTGTCGAGCACGACGACCTCCGACATGTATTCGCGGATATGATAGGCGTCGGCCAGAGAGTCCGCGCTGCCGCGCGCCGGGAGCAGGCGCAGGCCGACGAGGAGCATGTAGAGCATGCCGACGACGACGATGGCGATGCCGACCGGCGTGAGTTCGAACATCGTGAAGGGCGCGAGGTTGTAGCGCGTCATTGCGCCGCTCACGGCGAGATTGGTGGAAGTGCCGATGAGCGTGCAGGTCCCGCCGAGGATCGCGCCGAAGGCGAGCGGCATGAGAAGTTTCGACGGCTGCACTTTGGCGCGTTCCGCGAGTCCGAGCACGACGGGCACGAACATGGCGGTCGTCGTCGTGTTCTTCATGACGGAGGCGCAGGCCGCCGCCGTGAACATGATGAGCACCGTCAGGCGAAACTCGCTCCCGCCCGACACGCGATGCAGACGCCGCCCGACGAGATCGACCACGCCCGTCTTGACGAGGCCGCCGGTTAAGATGAAGAGGCCGGAGATCGTGATGATGATGTCGTTGCCGAAACCGGCGAAGCCTTCCGCAGGCGTGAGCACGCCCGTTAAGACGAGGCCGATGACGACGAGGATCGTCACCACGTCAATCGGGATGCGCTCGGTGCCGAAGAGCACGAGCGCGACGAAAAGGAGTATGAGAACCGTGGCGATGGAGAGAGTCATAAACGCTTCTGCTATACTGGCCGCTCAAAAAAGGTTAAGCAACCGGCGATGGCGGCACACAGCCGACCCGGCGGTTGCTATCGGATAAATTAAGGGGGAAGTTCGTCGTGAGCAAGCATCGCATTCTCGTCATAGAAGATCAAGAAGACCTCGCGGAGTTGTACGAGTCGTCGCTGGAGAAGGCCGGCTACGAGGTAACGAACGCCTACACGGGCGAAGAGGGCGTCGCGGAATTCGAGGCCAACGGCGCGGACGCCGTGTTGCTCGACATGACTCTGCCGGAAATGCACGGCACGAAGGTGCTGGAAGAGATTCGCAATTTGTCTCCGAGCGTGCCCGTCGTGGTGGTG
>DASWNS010000621.1:0-17915 GCA_036399115.1 Pyrinomonadaceae bacterium
CCTACTCGAATTTCCTGCTGACGTGACCGGAGCACCTCAGAGAGGCTCTCGGGCGCTCCAAGCCCGTCGCACGCGCGCTGACTTGCTCTCGACTCATGTGCAAACTAAAGCCTCCGGCACACAGTTGCGCCGGGGCGTGAATGAATTGTTGAAGCAGTCTGAGGTTGTGACACAAAGTGATGCGCCAACTGTCGAAGGCTTTGAGGATTTGGAAGACTTCGACTCTTACGACCCGACGCATCTGTTCTGGGAACAGATTAAGCAACTGGATTTCGCCTTGACGAGTTCGAAGGGGTCATTGATAAAGACTCAAATGTCTTTATAGCAGTAAAGAAGAACTGTAAGGACTCGAAGGCAGAGAGAGTAATATTTAGAATTTAAAGCTGCTCACTACCCCTGCAATTTGCGTTGCAGCCCCTGTAATAAAGATTGCAGGGGTGTCAGTCCTCTTCCTTGCCTCCGATGTGATATCGACGGTTAGACCCGGCATCGGGGGGCTGTGGCGAGAGAAAGAGGCGAAAGATAGTTCCCTTCTTAGTGGGGGTATTGAAGATTTCAGGTCGCTCGATGAAGCCTAACAACTCAAGCTGCCCAACCACGTTATAACACTGGCGTTCTTTTAGGCCAGCAGCGGTAGCCAATTTAGGCATCGACGTGAAACATTCCATTTGTCCCACTTCGTGGGTCATCTCAAAGAGCACGCGACACACACTCATTTGTCCGGAACGTAAGATCGGTGCCCAGCGTCTGGAAAAATCTCCAAAGGAATTTTTGGTGTCTTTGTCTGCCGGACTCGACAGTCCCGCAGCGGCAGGGACTGACACCCCTGCAATGCTCTGTGCAGGGGTAGTGTCCGGGACAGATGTTTTCGGAGATTGCGCCACCCCTGCAATCCTCTTTGCAGGGGTGGCATGGGTTTGAGGTGACGGCGTCGCGAGCGCATCTTCCTGAGCTTTGGCCTCTTGGAGAATCTCTCGGAGGGGGTTTATCTCGACAACGCGCGGCGGTCGGTCAGGAAGCCGGAATTTGCTTTTACCAGCTACCCTTCTCTCCGGTTTTGTTTTCGGTTCAGCCATCAGGCGCGCGACTCCTCAACCGCCAGTTTTAGTCTCCCCTTGTTCTTGCGGGCACCGAGCCGTTTTAGTATCTCGTCTGTCAGTTCAGCATAGAGCAACGCACCGCGCGAACCGGGAGCGTAAAGCTGTACGGGTTGATGAAAGGCCGGTGACTCTTCCAGCTTGACGTTACGATGAATGATCGTCTCGAAGACCTTCGGGCCGTATCGCTCCTTGAGGCTGCGAAAAGACTCTGCGGAGACTGAGGTGCGCCCGTCGAATAGAGTACAGACCATGCCGAGCATCTCAAGTTCCGGATTGGTACTCCGTACTTCCTCAAACGTGCTCATCAGATCATCCAGACCGTCTTGAGCGAGCGGCGAGGCAGCCACCGGTACGAGCATGTGCGTCGAGGCGAGAAGCGGGGTAGTCAAAATTTGACCCAGCGTAGGCGGAGTATCAATGACCGCAAAATCATAGGTTGAAGAGAGCGGGACGAGCTTTGATCGCAGACGGTTAATAGCGATAGCAGGCTCTTTCTCAAATCGCGCGAAACGTAGTTTAGAAGGCACCAGATCGAGATGTTCCATCTCGGTCGTCACAATGGCTGCTTCCAACGGGAGTTTATCGCGCTGTTCAGACTCAATCAGTATGTCGGCGATGGAAAGATTGATCTGGTCGGGCGCGAGAAAATGAGAGGTGACATTTGCCTGAGGATCGCCATCTATAAGCAGTGTTTCATAGCCGCGCATAGCGAGTTCTGTGGCCACACAGGCCGCGGTGGTGCTTTTGCCCACGCCGCCCTTTTGATTAGCGATGGCAATCGTCTTCATCCCTTTACGCCGCCTTCCTCTCAATCACAAGTATTTCGAGCAGCTTGAGCAGTTTCAGCACCGGCGGCGAGGGTTTCAGTTCATCGCGCTCGTAGCGCGCAATCGTGTTGGCTGTGATGCCGATCTCCTCGGCCAGTTTCGCCTGCGTGTACCCTAATGCTTTTCGTAGATTTTTTATATCTGTGCCTGTCATATAAGGATGCCTCTCAGATGAGAACGCCGCATATTACTATACGAAGCGTATATACGTCAGGAATATTTCTGAGGTCAATACCCCTGTAATCTTCGTCGCACCCCCTGTAATAAACATTGCAGGGGTATGCATTTTAAGTTCGACGCCGCATCATCTACTTCAACAAACGAATTTCGCCTCGAAAACCCAACAGACGACACCCCTGCAATCTTCAGTGCAGGGGTCGCACTATAGATTGCAGGGGTATACACCCCTGTAATCTACGTTGCAGGGGATGCAACGATTCTTACAGGGGATGCAATGTAGATTGCAGGGGGTGCAATGAATAGTGCAGGGGGATTTACAGGCTAGATTAAATCGTGTAGGAATGAACGCCGGATTGAGAGACGCGATTTAGGCATCGCAAAATAAGCATTGGCCTGAAGCTCCAGAGTTTCGCAGACCGTAAAGCTTCAGGCCAATTTCACAACTCGCTTCGATAGCGAGTCGGGATTCGTGTACCTTCTACTCGCATTGTACGCCCTTCCGGCTATCGCTTTCAAGCTTATGAAGAAAGGTTTTCGTCATGGCCGTCGCGCCGCTTCCAGCACCACGCTTCATACGCAAGACGCAACTCGGGGCGAACGAGTACCGCAAGAATTTCCATCAGATCGACCGCGAGATCATCGCGGCGCTCACTTCGACAGAAGCAGACCAAGTGACACCGCTCATGAGCAAGATATACCTGTGTCTGGTCAACGCGCCGGCCAAGTATTGGGAGCGTGAAGGCGTGCTGCGCATCGAAGCAGAAATCAGGGAAGGGAAGTTAGTGAAAGCATGGGCTGTGCTTTGCGATTTGACGGGCGTGGCTTCGGCGACGGCGAGCAAGGCCATGCAGTGGATGCACCAGCAGGGAATTATCGGTTACTTTTCCGGGAAGAATGGAGTCGGACTGAGAATCTTCCTCAATCGGGCGGCTTCATCTATCGGCGCGAGACAGGCTCAAGGCAGTAAAAAAATTTTGAGCCTTTTTCCTGCTTCATTCGTTGAGAAGCATACTTCATCACGTGAACCAGCCTTTAATGACAGCTACGCTGTTAGAGAAGTTTTAGACACAGATATTAATCCCGGCGCGCCAAAAAACGGCGCGAACCGAGCGCTGGTAGATAGAGTACCTTCCGTACCGGCACGGCACAGCCCAACCGTTCAACTTCCGGACGCCGCAGACTACACCGTGATGTTGGAGACGCCGGGTCTGTTTCCAGTTGACGAGATCGTCTCCCGATTAAGGCAGGCATTGGAACCTGCGATGCAGACGGCAGCACGGAATGCGGCGGCGCGCGAGCATGACCACACGCGCGAATGGCTGGAGAACCGAGGGCTGCCGAAAGCTGCACGAGTGGCTCAGCACGAAGCTTACAACGTTCTCAGGAAGTATGGCGTGATCAGCAAGTCCGCGCGAACTTCGCACGTGCCTGCTGACATCGGACGCAGCGACTATATCCCTCCCGAACCGCACCCACTCAAAGATGTAGAGATCGTCGATATGGCAGGAGCCTGCGTCGCAATGCTCGAAACCAGAGGGCAGCCTATCGAACTGACTCTCTCGGAGATGAGCATAGAGGCCGGAGGATTTTTGCTGCCGGAGGATGCTTGCCGGGTGCGCGATAAGGCAATTGCTTTGCTCTCCGGCAGCGATAGCGGGGAAGGGCATTGAGAGGAGGGATTCGCCTGT
Source organism: Pyrinomonadaceae bacterium (assembly GCA_036399115.1). Taxonomy (GTDB): domain Bacteria; phylum Acidobacteriota; class Blastocatellia; order Pyrinomonadales; family Pyrinomonadaceae; genus JAIVJZ01. The sequence goes on from DASWNS010000621.1 coordinate 3,796, forward strand.
GTCAATCAGTTCGAATGCCAGAAGATTTGTTGTCGTTCCAGACGGGGAAGAAGCCGGTTCTTCGCAGCCGCGAGTTTCAACTGTCGCGGAACTGTCCGTCTGCTCCTCCTGCTTCGGCACCGGAATGGAGGTCAGGGCAGGCAAGGGCGCACGACGTTGCCACTGTCGCACAGAGGATACCCGAACGAAGTTAGCGGAGGCAGCGCGCATCCCACGCCGTTACGAAGAGTGCTCGCTCGGCAGCTACCAACCCACGCCCGACAACGGCTCCCAACTCGCGGCATTCAACCACGCTTACAGTCTCGCGCGCGAATATCCGACGGTCGAGCGCGGCCTGCTTTTTATGGGGACGTGCGGCGTCGGAAAGACGCATCTCTCGGTCGCTATCCTGCGTGAGTTGATGGAGAAGAAAAGCGTGTCCTGTATGTTCTACGAATTCGGAGCGCTCTTGAAGGAGATTCAGAATTCTTACAATCCGATCTCTCAGACATCAGAGTTGAAAGTGCTCGCGCCTGTCGTCGAAGCGGAAGTTTTGGTGCTGGACGAACTGGGCGCGACCAAGCCGACCGACTGGGTGCGCGACACGATGATGCAGATTATCAACACGCGTTACAATCATAAGAAGTTGACCATCTTTACGACCAATTACACGGACACACGCCGCACGCCAGCGGAGGAGACGCTGGAGGATCGCATCGGGACACGGCTGCGCAGCCGTCTCTACGAAATGTGCAAAACTGTTATGATTGAGGGCGAAGACTTCAGGCGAAGGTTCAACTCTGAGCTCTCCGGCGTTCGTGAAAAAAACTCTCTCTGACGATAGACACGACTTCGCGTTTCGACATCGCCGAATCGAACGAGGTGCGGCTTGAACACAGGCTCCAAAGAGCAGTTGTAACTCGTTTCCCTGTGCGCTTACGTCGAACTCTCATTGTGAACACGGCGTCCGCTATCGCGTGGACTAACTCCTGAGAAACTGCACGCGCGCAGTTCGCTGATCAAAGGCTTTCCATAATCTGTAGGCACATAAATTTGCATGGTATATTTAATAAAGAAAAGCGTGGCTCTCAAAAACTGTCCGAAAGTTTGAGCGAGGAATAAAGAGAATAACCGCGTGATGATACTTCTTGAAACGGTCAGCTTTCAGTGCCACATTCTGTTCGAACGTGATGTCGTCAAGGGAGTGGGTTAAATAAACGTGTCTTCATCCAACTGGCTTACGCTTCAGAAACCAGACCGGCAAGCGAAGCAGAGGTTGTTCTGTTTTCCCTACGCGGGCGGGGCTGCCTTCATCTATCGTGATTGGTCGAAAAACCTTCCGCCGAGCATAGAAGTCTGTCCGGTGCAACTCCCGGGACGCGGCAGCAGAATGCGTGAACCGTTCTTCAGGCGAATAGAACCGTTGGTCGAAGCAGCCGCCATCGCGCTCCTGCCTTATCTCGACCGCCCGTTCGCTTTCTTCGGTCACAGCATGGGCGCTCTCATCAGTTTCGAACTAGCCCGCCTGCTCCGCCGGGAGCATAAGCTCCACGTCTCGAAGTTGTTCCTCTCAGGACGCGGCGCGCCGCACCTTCCAGACCGGGAACCGACGACCTACAACCTGCCCGAACCGGAGTTCATAGCAGAACTGCAACGTCTAAAGGGAACTCCTCAAGAGGTGCTGGCACATCCGGAATTAATGGACTTGATGAGTCCAATCCTGCGCGCGGATTTCGAAATTTGTCAGACCTATGAGTACGTGCCGGAGCCGCCGCTGGAATGTCCCATCACGGCCTTCGGCGGCTTGCAGGACGAAGAGGTTTCGCACCGGCAACTTGACGCGTGGCGCGAACACACCAACTCTTTATTCTCCCTGCGCATGTTTCCGGGCGATCACTTCTTCCTGCACGCGTCCGCGCCCGTGCTGCACCGCATGATTGCACAGGAACTATGGGACGTGACGTGAACCGAACACGCGACACGGAGAAACTCACCCGCCTTTGTCCTTCGCAGGCCGACAAAGCGCTCCCGCTAATCCGGCAGTTCGTCAACAGTCACGCGTCCTTAAATGGAAGAACGAACCCCTAGTAAAACACAAATTTCGCCCGGAGTAGTGACGGCTTGCGGCGGTCTAGCCCGGAACGTAACTTTTCTTGTTGGTGTACATGCCGGATGTTATTATGTACATGAGGTAAGTGACATGGACAACACCACGAGCCAGCGCCGGAACAAACATCTGATCCTCAATCAGGCCAAACTCAAAAAGGCGCAGAAGGTTTTGGGGGCGAAGACCGAAACCGAGGCCATCGAGCGCGCACTCGACTCCGTGATTGACGAGGCCGAGCGCAACCGTCGCGCCTGGGCTGCGCACGACCGCTTCCTGAGAAGCGCTGTGCGAGATAACCTTCAAATCCAAGATGCTTTCGGTCGCCTGGGGGCTGACTAGCCTTGCCCGGCATCCTCTTCGACACCTCCGTCTACATCTCTGCCTTGCGGCGTGGAAACGCCTCGATCCTCTCAACACGGCGCGCCGCGCGGAAGGGTGAGCCGCATGACCGTCCACTGTGGCTGAGCGTCGTGGTCCTGGAGGAACTCCTGGTCGGCGCGCGGGACGGGAGGATGAAAAAGCTGCTGGCGCACCTGGAGAGGGATTTTGAGCGTGCGGGAAGGCTGCTCGTCCCGGTCCAGTCGGACTGGACGGCGAGCGGGCAGGTGTTGGCTCTCATCGGCGAGAAATACGGCTACGAAGAAGTAGGGCGGGCGCGTATCACCAACGACGCGCTGATCGCTATGAGCGCGTCACGCAATGGAATCACCGTCCAGACGCTAAACGAGGGAGACTACCGCAAGATCGCCGAGGTGCGCCCCTTCGAGTGGGAGCGCGTGTAGCCTTCACGGGGAAAAAGATGCGGTCTGACGCCGGACTCTTGAAATTGTACGGCCAGAACTTTGAAGCCGTGCCCGCCCGGCGTGCATCGCGTCGAAATGAAATACGCGGCACCGTCGGCGCGCACCGGCGCGTGGATTTCGCTCGCCGCCTTGCTGCTGTTAACGTCTCTCGCGCTCCCCGGCAAGCGGTCTGCAAAACCCTGCGCGCGATCTTATAGCCGGGTCAACGCCTGCCCTCAGACGCGTCTAATAACGGATGCTGCCGTTCTCCCAAAAGTCGAAATAGATCCTCTTTGAAGTGACCCGCCTTCGACGCAATCCCTTCTTGCAACCTGCCTTCCTTCAAGGTACACTGCGGTTTCACTTCAGCGGTTTCACTTCACCGGTTTTACTTCACCGGAAATCTTCATTAAACATCTATCCCAACCCAAAAACAGGAGCCTCTATGAGCCGCGACGAACGAGAAGACAACACGATCTACAAGGTGGTCGTCAACCACGAAGAACAGTATTCCATCTGGCCTGCTGACCGTGAGAATGCGCTCGGCTGGAACGACGCGGGCAAGAGCGGCACGAAGGATGAATGCCTCGCCTACATCAAAGAGGTGTGGACGGACATGCGCCCCCTCAGCCTGAGAAAGAAGATGGAAGAGTCTTCGCAGTCGCAGTAGCCGCCATCACCTGAGCCGCACCATGACCGCGCCAGACACTCACGCCGCGTCTCGCTGGTTTACTATTCCGCCGGAGGAGCGGGGCAAGATTCGTCTGTTCTGTTTTCCTTACGCGGGCGGGAGCAGCGCGACCTTCCGCAGTTGGGGGAAGGCGCTCGCGCCTGCCGTCTCGGTCTATCCGGCGCACCTGCCCGGACGCGAGAGGAGATTGTCTGAGAAGCCTTTCACGCGCGCCCTGTCACTGGTGGAAGCCGCCGCCGGTGCCATCCTCCCGTATCTCGACCGTCCCTTCGCCTTCTTCGGCCACAGCATGGGAGCCATGATCAGTTTTGAACTCGCGCGCTACCTGCGGCGACACAACCACCCGCAGCCGACCCATCTCTTTATCTCCGGCAGTCGTGCCCCACAACTCGGATTCAACGGCGCGGTCACGTACAACCTGCCGGATGCGGAGTTTGCGGAAGAGTTGCGCCGACTGAACGGGACGCCGCGCGAGGTGCTCGAACACCCCGAACTGATGGGATTGATGACGCCTGTTTTGAGAGCGGATTTTGAAGTTTGCCAAACCTATCTTTACACGCCTGAGCCTGCGCTCGACTGCCCCGTCACAGCCTTCGGCGGGTTACTTGATCAGGGCGTGAGCCGCGAGATGATCGAAGCCTGGGAGGAACAGACCACCGCCCGCTTCCGGCTGTGGATGCTCCCCGGCGACCACTTCTTTGTAAACTCCGCGCCGCAGCAGATCCTCAATATTCTCTCACGCGAACTTCAACGCTGATCCGCCTCTGATAGCGACGCTATGTTCCGTCTTTCGCTAAGCGTTGATCTTGGCGAACAGGTTGTCGAGTTGCGCCTGCGAGAGTTCCGCGTCGGGGAAGTCTGAGGGCGTGAAGCCTCCCGCCTCGGGCGAGCGGCAATGTTCGATCAGGGCGCGTAGCGCACGCTCGAACTGCCCCGCGAGCGCCTCCACGGTTTCGCGCCGGTGGAGATTTTCGCTGTAAGTCCAATCTACTTGCAGCCGACCGGCGACGACTTTCGCGTCCACTTCCAGCAGGTGCGTCCGCGCGCCGGGCATCAGCCCACTCGCTCCGCGCGACGATCTGACCCGACCGAAAGATGAGGCTTCGGCGTTCTCCAGATCAAACTGTCCGAGGTAGTTGAAGCCGACCTCCGGGCGCGGGCGTTCGCGCAGGCGCGCGGCTTCGTCTCCCGTGCCGAAGGAGCGCAGGAGGCCGAAGCCGAGGCCGCGATTCGGCAGGCTCCGCAGCTTCTCTTTGAAGCGTTTCAGTTCGTCACCCGCCCCGGCCTTCTTCTCCGTCTCAAGCAGCACGGGGTAGAGGCTCGTGAACCAGCCGACCGTGCGCGACAGGTCTACGTCATCGAAGACCTCTTCGCGCCCGTGACCCTCCATCTCGACCAGGAGCGAGCCGTTCCCAGACCATTCTGCGAAGGCACGTGCAAGCGCGGTCAGGAGCACTTCGTTGACCTGCGTGTGGTAAGCCTGCGGAACCTCTTGCAACAAGGCGCGCGTCTCGTCCGCGTCGAGCGTCGAGGTGACGACGCGGGCAGAAGAGAGCGTGTTTTGCCCGTCGGCGAAATCGAGCGGCAGGGCACGCCCGCTCCCGCGCAACTCGTCGAGCCAGTAGCCCGCCTCCTCCCCGAAGCCGCCCGCGCCGACATGCTCGACCACGCGTTCAGCCCAACGCTTGAACGAGGTGGTCTTCTCCGCGAGTCGAGGTCGGCGGCCTTCGCTCAATTGTAGGTAGACGGATTGGAGGTCTTCTATCAGGATGCGCCACGAGACGACATCGATGGCGAGGTGATGTACGGTCAGAAGGACGAGGTCTGGCCTGCCCGCCCCTTGCTCTATGCGCGTGACCTTGAGCAGCGCGCCCGAAGAGAGGTCAATGGAAGACTGCGCGGCTTCGATGGCTGCCTCAATGGCGTCGTCCAGTTCGCCTTCGGGCAGCGCCGAGAAGTCCAGTTGCGCGAACGGCACTTCGGACGGCTCGCCGGAGTTCGTCTGCCGCCAGCCGTCCGCGTCGCGCTCGTAGCGCAGGCGCAGCGCGTCGTGATGGAGCAGGAGTTGGCGTACCGTCTGTTCGAGCAGCGAAGGATCGAGCGGCAGACCCGTTTCGATCAGCACGGCCTGTGTGAAGGAGTGCGGCTCCGGCAGGTTTCGCGCAAAGAACGTCTGCTGCACCGGCGTTAGCGGGACAGTGCCGACAACAAGACCCTGCTCGGCTTTCACGGCGGCGGTCGTGCCCGCGACGGCGGCCAGTTCGGCAATGGTCTGGTGCAGGAAGAACTGTCTGGGCGTGAGCCGGATGCCCTGCTGGCTGGCGCGCGCGATGATCTGGATGCTGATGATCGAGTCGCCGCCGAGTTCGAAGAAGTTGTCGTGAATCCCGATCTTCTCCGCGCCCAGAAGTTGCGACCAGATGGCGACGAGCGTTTCTTCCAACTCGTTCTGCGGCTCGCCGCCGGAGGCAGGCGCGAGACGCGGCGCGACGGGCGCGGACGCGGTTTGCGGCCTGACCCGCGCGGCGGGCGTGTCGAGGCCGGAGATTTCAAACTCGTCGAGTTTTACGTCGGGCTGTGCGACGGCGCTGTAGAGCAACCCCTCGAAGTGTCGCGCCATGCGCTCGATGGTGTCGGAGTCGAAGAGGTCTGTGCTGTAGTTCCACACCGCCGCCAGCCCGCCCGCAGTCTCTTCCATAAACAGCGCCACGTCGAACTTCGATGTGAGGTTCTCTGTCTCCAACAGGCTCAACTTGAGGCCGGAGAGTTGCAGCGGTTCAATCGGGGTGTTGCGCAGCACCAGCAGCACTTGGAAGATCGGCATCCGGCTGAGGTTCCGGTCAGGCCGCAGCGCGCTGACGAGCTTGTCGAAGGGCAAGTCCTGATGGGCGAAGGCGTCGAGCGTCACCTCGCGGACGCGCTTGAGCAGTTCGCGGAAACTCGGGTTGCCCTCAAGGCTCGTACGCAGGACGGGGTGGTTGACGAAGAAGCCGATGAGATTTTCGAGTTCCTGCCGGTTTCGTCCGGCGATGTCCGTGCCGACGACGATGTCCTGCTGGCCGGTGTAGCGTTGGAGGAGAACCTGAAAGGCCGCGAGCAGCGTCATGAAGACCGTGCTTCCTTCGCTGCGGCTGAGAGTCTTCAAGCCGTCGAGCAACTCCGTCGGCAGTAGTTGGCGCAGACGTGCGCCGCGAAAGCTCTGCACTTCGGGGCGCGGGCGGTCGGTCGGCAGTTCGAGGACGGGCGGCGCGCCTTCGAGTTGCTTCTTCCAGAAGGCGAGTTCGCGTTCGAGGTTTTCGCCCTGAAGCCATTCGCGCTGCCAGTGTGCGAAGTCGGCGTACTGCACGCGGAGCGCGGGGAGTTCGCAGGTTCGCCCCGTAGCGGCGGCTTCGTAGAAGGCCGCCAGTTCGCGCGTGAAGATGGCGATAGACCACGCATCGCTGATGATGTGGTGCATGGAGACTAAGAGCACGTGCTCCTCTTCGCTCAGGCGCAGGAGCGACAGGCGCAGCAGCGGCCCGGCGGCGAGGTCGAACGTTCGCTTCGATTCCTCGTCGCTCAAACGCGAAACCTCTGCTTGGCGCGCGTCTGCGTCCAGTGTTGAGAGGTCTGTGAGCGGCAGCGGGAGGTGTAGCGACTCGGCGATGATCTGCACGGGCTGCCCGTCAACGACGCCGAACGTCGTACGCACAGGCTCATGGCGCGCGACGATCCGGTTGATGCTCTGTTCGAGCGCGGCGGCGTCGAGGCGTCCGTTGAGTTGCAAAGCCCCGAACATATTGTAGGCGGGGTTGTCGGGTTCGAGCTGGTTTAAGAACCAGAGACGCTGCTGCGCGAAGGAGAGCGGCAGGGCTTGGTCGCGTCCGGTCGGCTCGATGGGCGGCACGGCGACGGAATGACCCGCCCGCCGCGCCTCCTCGACGCGGGCTGCGAGTCCGGCGACCGTCGGCCACTCGAAGAGATCGCGCATCGGCAGTTCCACCCGGAAGGCTTCGCGCAGGCGCGACACTACCTGCGTCGCCAGCAGCGAGTGGCCGCCGAGTTCAAAGAAATTGTCGTGGATGCTGATCTGTTCCACGCCGAGCAAGTCTGTCCAGATGGAGGCGAGAATTTGCTCGGCGGGCGTGCGCGGCGAGACGATGGTGGGCGCGGACTTCTGCCGCGACTGTTCGACCGTGGGGAGCGCCTGATAATCGAGTTTCCCGTTGAGCGTCAGCGGCAGCTTTTGCAGATGAACGAAGGCGTTCGGGAGCGTCTCTTCGAGAATGTTGGCGGAGAGGAATTCGCGCAACTGCGCCGCCGGAATCTCCTGCCGCGAGACGTAATAGGCAACGAGCATCTCGCCGCCGCCGCCCTTGCCCTTGCCGATCACGACGACGCTGTCGCTGACCTGCGGGTGGCGGTTCAGTTCCGACCTGATCTCGTTGAGTTCGACGCGGAAGCCGTGATACTTCACCTGATGGTCGGCGCGCCCGAGGAACTCGATCCGCCCGTCGGGCAGGTAGCGTGCGCGGTCGCCGGTGCGGTAGAGGCGCGCGCCCGGCGCGACGGCGAACGGGTCTGGAATAAACTTCTCAGCCGTCAGGCCGGGATGGTGCAGGTAGCCGCGCGCGAGTCCCGCGCCGCCGACGTAGAGGTCGCCCGTGACGCCGACGGGCACCGGGGCGAGCCGTGCGTCGAGCAGATAAATTTGGGTGTTGGCGAGGGGGCGTCCGAGCGGCAGCGTCGCCGCGACCTCAACTCCATCCCCTTCTCTGACCTCACAGGCGATCACACCGACGGTGGTTTCGGTCGGTCCATAGTGGTTGAAAATGCGGCAGCCCGGTCGCAGCGCGCGAAGCTGCTCGATCAGTTCCCATCGCGTCGTCTCGCCGCCGAGCACAAGCCGTTCGGCGGGCAGGAGTTGTTCGGGATGCGCGTAGGACTGCAAGGCTTGCAGGTGAGAAGGGACGATCTTGAGACAGTCGATCTTGTGACGCGTGAAATATTCGGCCAGCTCGAAGGGGTCGGAGGCGCGCTCGTGTGAGACGACGTGGAGCGTGCCGCCGCTCGCCAGTGCGGGGAAGATCATCGTATGCCCGAGGTCTGCGGCGAGGGTCGAGACGGTGGCGTAGGCGGCCTGTGGGGGAAGGTCGAGCCGCTCCTGTGCGGCGCGCAGGTAATTGAACAATTGACGGTGCTCAACCGTCACGCCCTTCGGTTTGCCCGTCGAGCCGGAGGTGTAGATGACGTAAGCGAGATTGTCGGGCGTGGCGACGCTCTCGACGGCCTCTGCGCTCTCAAGCGCGATCTGCGGCCAGTCAGCATCGAGGAGCACCGTCTCGGCAGCGGCGGGCAACTGTTCGAGCAGTCGCGCCTGCGTCAGCACGACTTTCGGGCGCGCGTCTTCGACCAAGCCCGCCAGACGCTCCTTCGGATATTTGGGATCGAAGGCGACTAGAGCGGCTCCGGCCTTGAGCGTGGCGAGCAGCGCGACGATCAGTTCAACCTCGCGCTCGCCGAAGATGGCAACGATTGTCTCGCGCCCGACGCCGCGCCCGCGCAGGTAGCGTGCCAGTTGGTTCGACCTCCGTTCAAGCTCCGCGTAGGTGAGTTGCCTGTCTTCGCAAATCAGCGCGATGCGTTCGGGCGTTTGCGCGGCCTGCTCCGCGAAAATCTCGTGGAAACAGCGAGCCGCGCCGAACTGCGCCGACGTTTGATTGAATTCGGAGAGGAGCTTGCGGCGCGCGTGCTCGTCGAGGAGTTCGAGTTGGGCGATGGGTGACGTGGGCTGCGCGGCGGTGTCCGAGGCCAGCGCGGAGAAGTGTGCGGCGAGACGCGCCGCGCTCTCGCGCGTGACATAGCGCGGGTCGAAGTCGAGGGCGGCGCGCAGGCCACCGTCCGCCGTCGTCGTGCAGCGCAGTTTCAGCTTGTGGCGGCTCGTGCGGACATCCCGTTTGAAGTTGGTCCAGTTCAATCCGTCCGCAGAGAAGGGCGAGGGCTGCTCGTCGAACTCGAAGCCGAGCGGCAGGAAGGGCGACTGCGGCGAGCCTGCCGCGACCGCCTCAAGGTTGAAATACTCCTGCCACTCTTCGGCCTCGACCGAGACTCGCTTGAGTTGCGCGAGGATGTCCGTGAAGCGCGAGCGTTCCTTGAAATGGATGACCAGCGGGAGTTGCTTCGCGTAATGCCCGCACGCGCCGCGCAGGTCTTCATACTTTCGTCCGTCGCTATGGAGGCCGACGACGATCTCCTGCTGCCCCGTCAAACGCTGGATCAGGGTCTGCCAGCAGGCGAGCAGGAACGAGCCGATTGGGAGGTCGTATTGCAGTGCCGCCGTCTTCAACCCGGCGACGGTGCGCGGCTCAAGTTCGACCGCGACGGAATCGAAGCTGACGGCTGCGTTCGCGTCCGCCAGAGGACGCTCGAAGGGAACGGGCTGCGCGAGGAGCGGCTCAAACTCAAGCCCGCGCCAATAGGCGAGTCCCGCCTCCACATCTTCGCCTTCGGTCAACTCCTGTTGCCACAGGGCGAAGTCTGCGTACTGAATATGTTCCGCCGTGAGGTCGCCGCCGTGAGCGAGCGAGTCGTAAGCGGCGGCGACCTGCGCGAAGATGTTGTCGAGGGTTGCGGCGTCGGCACAGAGCGGCGAGATGTTGAGCGACAGGATATGCCGCCGCGCGTCGAGCCGGAGCAGCGCGGCGCGGACGAGCGGCCCCTCGCTCGCTGTGAAGCGGTGCGCGCCTTCCCTTGAAAAAATCTGAGCGACCATCTCTTCCTGCTCCCGCAAGCCGAGGTCTTCGAGGTTGCTTTCGTCCCACGAAGGCTGCGTGCCTTCTTCGCCGACGACCTGTAGGGGGAAGGTCATGCCGGGGCGTTGTTGGAAAGTCGTGCGGAGGATCTCGTGCCGGTCGATGATGGCCTGGACCGCGCTCTTGAGCAGGTCTTTGCGCAGGTCGCCTTCGATGATGACCGCGCCGAGCGCACGGTAATCCTGTCTCTCCTGCTGCTCCGACCACAGGCTTCTCTGCTGGGGCGAAAGCATAAAGCCTTCGATAACTTCGCTCTGCATCACTCTCTCCTTAACTTCGATTCAAAAGCCCGGGGCGCACTGAGCACAGTCGCGGGGGAAGGTCTTAACCGGACGAAGGGGTTAACGTTCGGTGCCGGGGATCGCCGGTTCAACCACGGGTGTCGCCACACGCCCGCCGCTCCTGAGTCGCTTCGACATGCCGAGCGAGAGGCCGCCGCGCGACGCGCCCGCGGGTTGCAGCCAGCGCGTCGCGGCCTCTGTCCCGCGCGCGAGATACTGCTGCTGGAGCGTCTCTTTCTCCGCGCCGGAGACGGACGCGATTTCGAGCGCGAGGAGCTTGTGCGCCATCCCCATGAAGGTCTTGAAACGTTCGGGTGAGATGCCCTTGCCGATCAGGTAGGGGATGATCCAGAAGTCGAAGGACCACTGCGGCAGCCAGAGAGACTCGTCGATGTTGAGGAACATTCGCTCGATGTGCCCCATCGCGCCGATGCTGTCCATCGTGGCGTGGCTCCAGACGAAGCCGTCGCCGTTGATCTCATACTTCTCCTTCTGCTGGTAGATGGGCGTTCCCGGCTCGCAGTACCACATCTGCGTGCGGTAGTAGTCGGGCTTCGTCTGCTTGATGAAGTCGATGGTTTCGTTGATCGTCTGCTCGGTTTCGCCGGGGAAGCCCGCGATGAAGGAGCCGAAGGTCAGGATGTTATGACGCTTGAGCGCTTCGATGCCGCGCGCGTATTTCTCGGGCGTGGCCGCTTTGTTCATGTTCTTGAGGATGGTGGGAGAACCCGACTCGATGCCGAGGAAGACTCCCTTGCAGCCGCTCTCGGCCATCAATTCAAACGCCTCTTCGTCCGAGTTGCTACAGCGAAAATAGGAGAACCAGTTGAACCCGTAGTTCTTCCTGATGAGCAGGCGGCAGATCTCCTTGAAGCGCGGCAACGGCACGTTGAAGGTATCGTCGATGATGACGACGTTCGACACGTCGCCCAACTCGCGCATTGAGTCGAACTCGCGCTCAAGCGTGTCGAGGTTGGCGAGCGAGAGCGCGCCCGCACGCGTCGGGTAGTTGCAGAACGAGCACTTGAAGGCGCAACTGCGAGCGGTGCGCGTCTGGAGGGTGACGCCGAGTTTCTCTTCGGGGAAGTTGCGCCAGTCGATGTAGTTCTCGTCGAGCGAGTTGTCCTCCGGCACGGTGCGCGTGCGCTTCAACTGCCCGTCCTCCAGGTAGGCGAGGTTGGGAACTTCTTCGAGGCTGCCGCCGCGCTTGAGGCACTCGACGACGCGTTGGAGCGTCGCTTCGCCCTGCCCCTCGATGACGTAGATGTCCGCACCGAGGTCATCGACGGCGATGCGGAAGTTGTCGCCCGTGTAGTTGCGCGCGTGGTTGGCGATGAGCGGACCACCGACGACGATCTTCGTCTTGGGGTTGTGCTCGCGGATGAACTCGACCATCTCGTTGATCGGCATGTTGACGACATAGAAGGTCGTCGTGATGGCGACGCAGACGGGGTCTTGGGCGAGATACCCGGCCAGTTTCTCTTTCTCGTACTGGAAGAGATTGATGGTGCGCGTTTCGCAGCCGTGCTGGCGCAGGAAGTTCGAGAGGTAGGCGGCGGCGAGGTTCGGGATGTCGCCCGACTTCACGCCCTCGCGCGCCAACTCAGACCGCCCCTCCGGGTCGGAACTCCTGATGACGTGGTTGAGGAGGCCGACGTAGTCCATCTTCTCGCCGCCCACGTCCACGAAGCTGAACTTCAGGTCGCGGTAAGCTTCGGAGTTCTCGCCGAAGTTGCGGAGGAATTTTTCATAGTGCTGGAAGGGGACTTCGTTGTAGCCGATGACGATGCAGTCGAGCGTCTGTGGGATGTTCATTCTTATTCTCCGGATGGTTTGAGGCGGAAGCAGACCGCGCGCCTAGTAGCCCGCGTGAGAAACCATGTCTCCCATTGCGACCAGAATTTTGCGCGGCCCGACGAACGGGTTGCGCGCGTGCGCCGTGAGCATGTTGTCCACGAGCAGGATGTCTCCGGCCACCCACGGGAAGACGACCGCCGCGCGGCGATAGACTTCGCGCACCTCGTCCACGACCGAGTCCTCGATGGGCGTGCCGTCGCCATAGTAGACGTTGCGCGGGAGGTCTTCTTCGGCGTAGAGCGACAAGAGCGCGTGGCGCAGGTCGGGCGCGAGGCAGGAGATGTGGTGCGCCTGCATCTGGTTGAAGAAGGCCGGTTCGCCGTTGCGCGGGTGGCGCACGACGGCGGGCGCAACTTTGCGCGTGCGCAGCCCGTCGTCGCTCGTCCACTCGAACTCGATACCGGCGCGGCGGCAATAGCTCTCTACCTCCGCGCGGTTATCGGTGCCGAAGAAAGATTGCCAGCTCACGTCGATCCCTTCCTTGTAGTTGCGGACGTACATCAGTCGCTTCTCCTCGAAGCGGCGGCGGAGTCCCGGGTCGAGGTCGCGGTAGACGCGGCGCCCGTCAACGATGGGCGTCTCGCCGCCGCTGCGCGCTGCCGTGTCGCAGTAGAACATGATCTTGAGCGGCCACTGGTGAATGTGGGAACTCTCGTTGTGATAGAGGATCATGCTCGCTTCGGGGTAGGGCGTCGAGTGGTAGACGCGGCTACTGCCGGTGTCCTGCCGTGGCAGGTCGCCGTATTCGGTGAAGAGTTGCGGGCAGACGGCGAGCGCCAGTTCCTCGAAGCGTTCGGGCGAGTTGACGCTGAAACCGCGAAAGAGCAGCGCGCCGTGGCGTTGCAACTCGCCCTCGATGTAGTCGCGGTTGCCGCGCACCCACTCGGCGAGGTTCACGTCGCCCGCCGGTCGCACGACGAGCGGCAACATCTCCCCCTCGGCGAGATATTCGGTCTTCGTCAGGCTCACCTGCTTGAGATTGATGCCGGAGCGGCGCAGGCTCTTGAGCTTCTTCAGGTTCGACTCCTCGCGCTTGCTCTTCTCCTGCGAGCGGCGTTGCTTCTCGGCTGCGGTGTAGATTTCGAGCGCGCTCAGTTGCTCGTCGGGTCGCTGCGAGACACTTGAGAGCAACGTCTCGAAGTGGCCGGCCATGCGCGCCACCGTCGCGGCATCGAAGAGGTCTGAGTTGTAAACCCACATCGCGTGCAGCCCTTCCTCCGTCTCGTACATCGAGAGCACGAGTTCAAACTTCGAGGTGCCGTCGTCCACGTGCATCATGCTCAGAGAGATGCCGGGCAGTTGCATCTGCGGCATCGGTGCGTTCTGGAGGACTAGCCAGGTGCGGAAGAAAGGCGTGTGCGTCATCTGCCGTTCGGGTCGCAACTCTTCAACCAACTTCTCGAACGGCACGTCCTGATGCGCGTATGCGCCGAGCGTCGTCTGGCGCACGCGGGCGAGCAACTCGCTGAAGGTCGGGTCGCCGGAGAGGTCTGTGCGCAGCGGCAGCGCGTTGAGGAAGAAGCCGATAATGTCGTCCGTCTCGGCGCGCGTGCGGTTGGCGATAGGCGAGCCGACGAGCACGTCTTCTGCGCCCGTGTAGCGGTGCAGGAGCGTCTTGAAGGCCGCGAGCAG
>DASWNS010000622.1:0-7947 GCA_036399115.1 Pyrinomonadaceae bacterium
CGCGCTCTACTGCATTGTTAGGCCGCATCCTGCGGTCGAGCATGCGTTATACTTTTTCTCGTTGTAGAGAGGGAATATGAATCTGCGGCGCATTGGGATCAGGCTCGGCATCGCACTCCTTATAGTGCTGCTCTGCCTGCTCGCCGGTTCCATCTTTATCTCCCGTGAAAGCGAGGCCGAGCCCGCCCCCTGCCCCGCCTGTTCGGCAGTTTACGCCTCTGCCGCTTCGGAGGTACCCACCGTAACCCCCTGCGACCTCGTTCAAGACCCGCAGAGATACAACAACCGTGTAGTCCGGGTTCGGGCGATCTGGAGACATGACTCGGGCACAGTCTCTCTGTCAGACCCGGCAGCCGGGTGCGAGGGTGGCTCGTCGATGAAGGCCGGACGACCAGATTCATTTGCCGCATGCGACGGCGCGCGTAAAATGCTTGTCATTCACACAGGGTTAGGTTTCGAGCGCGGGTACAACGGCAGCGCTAATGTGATCGTGGCCGCCCGCTACGGCCAAGTCCAAACTGGTGACGGCTCTGACGCAGAGACGGGACTGACGATCCTGTGTGTTGAGCGGGTGACGCCCATCGGCTCGGAGATAGGCGGGAGGATACGTTACGTGATGGAAGAAGTCTCAAGGCGGATCGGGTTTTATTAGGCCGTGCGTCACACATCTATCGCTTGATGGGACAGCAGGTATTGACTGCCGGACATTCCGAAAATACTTTGCTTATTGATCTGACAGGAGCCATCGCCTGCGGGTATTCTTGCCGGAGGACACGATATGAGTGCTATACGTTTTTTCGAGCGCGACGTGAGTGAGGCGGAACTTGCTCAGGTAAACGCGGGGTTCGATGAACATACAATCGAGCATGGCAATCCTATCGAGATTCAGGAGCGGTACAGCGTCGTGGTGATGGACGGCGAAACCTTTGTCGGCTCTGCGAGTGGTCTTGCCTACAAGGGGAACGGCGTATACAACAACTGGTTTTACTTGTCTGACTTATTTATCCAGAAATCTTATCGCGGGCAAGGAATCGGAGCGGCAGCTCTGAGGCGACTTGAAGTTCGGGTAGCGGCGCTTGGCATCAGGAATATGTGGACGTGGACTGCCGGCTATGAAGCCCCCGGATTTTACAAAAAGCAGGGCTACGAGGTCTTTTGCGAACTGGAAAACTGGTACTTCACCGGACATAGCAAAGTCGGCCTGCGTAAAACTTTAGGAACCGAACCAGCGCGCCCATCCTGAACCACGCTACGACAAGTCGTTGGACGTAAGGGCGAAACACGAGATGGGCGATGAACTGATAGTTTCGATAAAAAATTGATAAGCGAAGAGTCTCTGCGAATAATGACGACGCCTGCCGTCGTCACGGGCGACGACACCGCCAAAGGTATCACCCGGATGGCTTTCAACAACAAAACCAAGATCGGCTTCACCTATGACGGTTCGATTGATGCGTTCGGCGCGGTCTATTTCTACGTGCCTTCGGATAGACTCGGAATTGCCATTACGAGCAACGGGCAGAACTATCCTTCCGGCGAAATTTTCTGGACTGTGTTGAGAATAGTCTACGGCGCACGCGAGGAGAGCGGCCACTATGAAGACCGGAGCAGCCGGGGTTTTCATGCGCCGCTCATGTGAGAATTTTGCCGTTGACGTATGTGTTCATCCTGCTTCCCTCCTCCGTTCTGATCCGTTCAGAAGTGATCGCTTCAAGCGTGCGCAGTGCGCGCTCGAAGCGATCACGCGCCGTCTACTTCGCAGCCTTGAAGACTTTGCCGTTCTTCATCACGAAGTTGACCTGCTTCAAGGTCGAGATGTTATCGAGCGGGTTGTCCGGCGTGGCGATGATGTCTGCGAACTGTCCCGCGCTGATCGCGCCGCGCACGCGTTCGACGCCGAGCAGGCGCGCGGCGTTCGGGATGAGCGCGCGCAGAATCTCCTTCGGCGGCACACCGGCAGCGACGAAAACATCAATGAGTGAAATCGACCAGGTGCCGCGCGTCTCGTCGGGCGCGTAGAAGACGAGGTCGCTGCCGAAGGCCAGCGTGACTCCGATCTTGTGCGCGCGTCGCAGACGATCCACGCTGCGTTCGTAGAAGCGTTTTGCGACCTGCGGCGGAATGTCGTAAGCCAGCCACGCCTTTTCGCTGAAGTCTGTGCTGACGAGCACGACGTTGTTCTTCTTCGCCAGCGCGAGTGCCTCGTCCGACATCTCGAAGCCATGTTCAATCGAGGCGACGCCCGCCTCCGCAGCATTGCGCGCTCCCTGCTCCGTGACGCAGTGCGCCGCCAGTTTCAGCCCCGCGCTCGCCGCCTCCGCGATCATGTACTTGATGTCTTCGACCGAATAGATGTAGGGCTGGTCGTCAACGACGATCTTGATCACGCGTGCGCCGTAGTGCGCATTCTCGCGGATGGCCTTGCGCATCTCGTCTCTGGTGTCGGCGTAAAAGTATTCCGGCTCGCCGAGGTGTCGGCGTTCGGGTTGGAGTTGGTTCTGGCCGCCGTAGGGGGCGATGATGCGCCCGGAGTTGACGACGGTGGGGCCGGGGATGAGTCCCTGCTCAATCGAGCGGCGCAGGTCAGTCGAGACGTAGTTGCCGTCGTTGCCGATGTCGCGGATGGTGGTGAAGCCTGCGCTCAGCATGTCGCGGGAGTTCATGACGGCGTGGATGGCGCGCTCGGCGTTGGTGTGCGTCAGGTCGTAGAAGTAGAGCGACCCGCGCTCGCGCCCGCGCCGGTTGACCAGAAAGGCCATGTGCGTGTGGCAGTCGAACAGACCGGGCAACACCGTGGAGTTGGAGAGATCAACGATGGTCGCGCCCGCAGGTATCTGTAGTCCCGCGCCGACCGCCTTGATGCGCGAGCCTTCGACTAAAATGGTCTGATTCGTGAGCGTCGCGCCCGTTTCCGGCACCACCAGTTTGCCCGCCTTGATGGCCGTCACCTGCTGCGGTTGTGGCGGCTGCGCGATTGCTTCAACTCCGGCGAGTGAGAGGACGAACAGGGCAAGCCAGAGAACTCTTTTCATTTATTTCCTTTCGATTAACGCTTTGCGCTGAGATTGGGTTTGTAGGCTGGCAGATAGCTGCCTCCGCTCGATACATAGCCTTACGATCTAGAGCGCGGGAGGTTTCGGCATTTTCATAGACGACCTGAGAGGTTCCGGTTGACCGGAAGAATCGAGCCTTAAGAATCGAGCCTTGAGGAGCGGCAACTTTCATTTAAAGTCGCGCCGCCGGAGAGTAGATTGAAACCCCGGAGGCGTCAACTTAGTAAGTCTCAGGTCGCAAGTCTCAAGTCGGCAGGGCTTTCGGATTTGAGACTTAGAATCCGGAACCTGCGACTTGCGACCTGAGACTTGTCAGACGGATGTGTTATAAGAAGTCGTCCGACCAAAAATTCAACACACATTGGAGTTATCAGATCGTGAGAAAGATCGCCGCGCTTCTCCTGTTCGCGTCAATATCGCTGACCCCGCTCAACGCTCAAACTTCCGCCGCCCGTCCGACGCCGCCGCAGGAACGCATCGACGCAGAGATGTACTGGAAGATTCGACGTGAGGGCATGGAGCGTTCGCAGGCTATGCGAACCTTGCACGTCCTGACGGACGTTTACGGGCCGCGTCTGACCGGCTCGCCCAACTTCAAAGGCGCAGCCGACTGGACTGTCAAGCAGATGGAATCATGGGGCTTTCGTAACGCGCACCTCGAACCGTGGGACTTCGGCCATCCCGGCTGGTTGAACGAACGCCTCTCCGCGCACATCGTCTCCCCGGTCAAGGATGCGCTCGTCTGCGAGGCGCTCGCCTGGACGCCCGGCACGAACGGCGCGGTCACGGGTCAAGCCTTCCAACTCGTGCTGCCCGAACGCCCGACGAGGGAGAGCTTCACGGCGTTTCTCGACGGCATCAGAAATCAAGTGAGAGGCAGGATCGTGCTCGTCGGCAGACACCAGTTCGTGCCCGTCACTTTCAACCCGCAGAACAAGCGGCGCGAAGACCAAGAAGCGCGTAATCAGCTCGACCCGAACGCCCCGCCGACGCCTTCGCCTTTCGCCGCGCCCTCGCCTTCGCCCGCCGCCTCGCCACAGGCGTCGCCCACGCCCGCGCCGCCGCTGACGCAGCAGCAAATCGGCGAGCAACTCGATCAATTTCTCGTCGCCAGCGGCGTGCTCGTCCGCATCAATGACGCCGGACGCGAGCACGGGCAGATTCGCGCCTTCAATAATCGCACCTTCGACGTGACGAAAGCCGTGCCCACGGTCGTCATGCGCAACGAAGACTACGGGCGCATCAGTCGCATTCTGGCCGACGGAACGCCCGTGGAGTTGGAGTTCAATATCGTCAATCGCAGCTACCCGGAGGGGCGCACCGCTTACAACGTCATCGGCGAGATTCCGGGCACGGACAAGGCGGACGAAGTGGTGATGCTCGGCGGCCACCTCGATTCATGGCACGCCGCGACGGGCGCGACCGACAACGCCATCGGCTGCACCATCATGCTCGAAGCCGCGCGCATCCTACACACGCTCGGCGTCAAGCCTCGACGCACCATCCGCGTCGCCCTCTGGAGCGGCGAAGAGCAGGGCTTGCTCGGCTCGAAGGCTTACGTCAAAGAGCATTTCGGCACGTTTGAAAATCCGAAGCCGGAGTATTTCAAGTTTAACGGTTATTTCAACATCGACTCGGGGACGGGGCGCGTGCGTGGCGCAAACGTGTTTGGACCGCCGGAGACGGCGACCATTCTCCGGCAGGCTTTCGCGCCCTTTGAAGATTTAGGGGTAATGGGAGCGATTGCCACCACGAGCCGCCGCACGGGCGGAACCGATAGCACCTCTTTCAACGAAGCAGGATTGCCGGGCATCGGCCTCAGCCAAGACCCCATCGAATACGGCACGCACACCTGGCACACGAACCTCGACACCTACGAACGCATCGTCGAGAACGACGTGAAGATCGCGGCCATCGTCGTCGCCGCAGGCGTCTATCATCTCGCCATGCGCGAAGAGATGCTGCCGCGCTTCAACAGAGAGCGGATGCCCGCGCCGCCGCCAACTCCGACGCCGTCTCCGTCGCCGAGTCCCACGCCCGCACCGTCGCCGCGCGGCTAAAGCGTGCTCGCAAAAACGCGCTTCAACTCTTTGCGCCTTAAGTCATGACCCTGCGCTTCCGGCGAGAACTCTTTCACGCCGGAAGCGCAAAAGTTAAGACTTAAGGCGCAAAGTTTTGAGTCGCGAGGTGAAGTTTCGGGACTATCTTTAACTATCTTTAACCGGCGCGTGTGGGCGAGTCTGCGCGTCGTTGGACTGTGCGCCGCCAGAACAGCACGGCGAGCAGCACGGGCGCGAAGATGGCGAATTCGAACGCGAGCCATTTCAGGATAGTGAGCGGCGGGAGGCGCGACGGCAACTCCGACAGCCCCGCCCAACCGAGCAGCAGGCGCTCCGCAGAGAACGGCCAGAACAACTCCACGCCGCCGCCCGCTTTGGTCGTCACGAAATCCAGTATGCCGTGCGAAGCGAAGGCCAGCCCGTAGGCGAGCGCGTCTCTCAGGGGTCGCTTGCCCGAAGTCAGGAGGAAGAGCAGGACGAAGAGCAGGCAGACGAAGCCGGCGAAGACGAACGAGTGTGTGAACCCTCGATGCCATGCTTTGGAATGGAGTGTGAAGACGAGGAAGAAGTCCAGGTCGGGCGCGTTGGCGAGGATCGCGCCGGAGATGAGAGCTACACGGTAGCGGAACGTGTCAGGCCGTGTGTGAATCGCGGCGGCGAGGCTTGCGCCCACCAGCGCATGTGCAATCGGCAACGGCATCGTGCCGCCACTCTAAGTTCAGCCTGCGCGGGCTGTCAAACGCCGCCTGTTAATCCGCCGCAGAGGCCGCCGTGTCGATAAACAGTTTGGCGAAGGCGCGGCGCGGGTCGGGTGTGTGTTTTTGCTGAAATTCCTTGATCCAGGTGGCGACGTGGCCGCTGATGTCGCGCGTGGCGTGGCGCGGATTTTCGTTACTGCGCGCGCGGTTGCTGTTGGCCGTCGTGGCGGTCGCCGTCTTGCTTTGCGCCTCTCTCTGAGAGCGTTTGATGATTCTGATATTGGTGTTCATGGCTGTATCTCCGTCGTTCAGTCGGCCAGTCTGTCCTCTTAAAAACGTCTTGAATGGGTTTCCAATTAACGTCCCCATCTACTAACGCGAGATTTAGACTGAAAACGGATCATCCGAAATTGTAGCCGGGCGGGAGGTGGCCGGAACTAGCCGGAGCCGCGCTGGCGACGTGACTCCATGAGAGGTGTGTAGGGCGGGCTGCTTCAGTGCCCGACAGGTATCCTTTGAAAGCGTGATTTGCCTTCGGCGTCTTCCCAGGAAATATCCAGCACGTAGGGCTTGGTCGTGCCCGTCACGGCTTTGAGCCGTTGCAGTTGGTCGTCTGCCGGGGCTGCCGGTTTGCCGTCAATCAAAGTCTTGTGCGGCATCACGGCCTTTTCGCGCGGTTGGATATACTTGACCGCCTCGAACCTGATGTGCGCGCGCGAGGGCGCAGCCGAAGTCTCTTCGTCTTTGAGAAAGACCGTGAGAATCTCCACGCACCGGAGCGGTTCGTCCGTGGCGTTCATCAACTCCAACTGCGTCGCCGCGCCTTCGCCGGTGAAGGATAAGGTGAAAGGAGTCTCTGTTTTACCGTCGCTGCTGGTCATAATCTTTACTTTTCCGGGCGAGCGCGCTCGCCTGCGTCTTATTTGTACCTGTAAGTGATCCGGCCTCTGGTCAGATCATACGGCGACAATTCGACGCTCACGCGATCACCGGCGAGGATGCGTATGTGATTCTTGCGCATCTTGCCGCCGATTTGAGCCAACACAAGGTGTTCGCCGCCATCAAGTTTAACTTTGAAAAAAGCATTCGGTAATTTATCGATCACCACGCCTTCCGCCGGAACCAGGTCTTCTTTAGCCAATACGCTCTCCTTTGTTTGCCGCTGATTTGGACGTATCCTGTGCGGCGGGTGCGCTATCTGGCGCACCCGCCGACAGGCTTTGACAATTAGTAGCGATTGCCGCCACCGCCGCCGCCGTAGCCGCCGCGACCACCACCGCCGCCGCCGTAACCACCACGACCGCCGCCACCGCCACCGCCGCCGCGTCCGCCGCGATCTTCGCGGGGTTTCGCTTCGTTGACGTTCAGGCTACGACCGTTGACTTCCTTGCCGTTGAACTGCTCGATGGCTTTCGCGCCTTCTTCCGCGCTCGACATCTCGACGAAACCGAAACCGCGTGAGCGTCCCGTTTCGCGATCTTCAACCACTGAAGCTGATTCGACCGTACCTGCCTGCGCGAAGAGTTCCTGCAAATCGTCGCTCGAAGTTTGGAAAGCGAGATTGCCGACGTAAAGTTTCATAGACATAAAATAGTATCCCTCTCCTCTGTAGGAGTGTTTGGAGAAGCGTCGAAGCGAAGGTGGCTTAGGAGTAACGGTAGGTAGGCGAAAGCTCTCAGTTCGTGTGCTCGGTAAGGAGCGGCTTCTAATGTTGAAATCAGCCTTCTCCCGGATTACCCGAAACGCCCCGCCGCTTTTGCGGCTCTGTGCGTATCACCGTTAATGCACAAGAGAAGGATTAGCTGACAGCCAGTATGCACTATAAATTCCTGAAACGCAAGACGATAACTCAGTCCGGCGGCGCGGCGCAAAGCCTCTCCCACGCTCCGCCCCCCTTCCCCAAATCGCATCAAGTGCTAGAATGGCGCGTTTAACTCAAACCTTGTCGGGTGTAATTTTTTGACCTCATCCGTGAATTTCAAGTCAGAAGGACGAAAGATCGGGCGCATGCTGAGCCTCGATGCGATGCGCGGCGTGGCGGCGGTCGTGGTCGTCGTCTATCACGCGCTCGGGGTTGCGCCGCAGACGGCCTTTGTCGGCTGGCAATGGTGGCTGCCGCTCGTCGCCTCCTACATC
>DASWNS010000623.1:0-13609 GCA_036399115.1 Pyrinomonadaceae bacterium
CGGGGCTTGTGCCGTTGACGTTCGCGCCCGGCGTCGCAGGCGCGGCGGCGATGCCGAATTTCAGCTACGTGCGCAAACTCGGCAGCGGCCTGCCCGCCGACACCGACGATAACGCGAACGACTTCATGCTCGTCTCGACGGGCGGCGAAGCGTTCGGCGCAACCGCCTCCGTGCTCGGCGCGCCGGGTCCGGAAAGCTCTACGAGTCCGGCGCAGCGCAACGCACAGATCAAAGCCTCGCTCGTCGATCCGCAAGTCTCTTCTTCGGGCGTGCCGAACCGTGCGCGCCTCGGCGTTCCGGTCACAAACGGGCAGTACGGCACTTTCGTCATCCGGCGCAAGTTCACGAACAAGACGGGCGCGAGCATCACGCGCCTGCGCTTCCGCATCGTGGACATCACGACCTACCCGCGCTCGAACAACGCGACGGCGGATCTGCGCCTGATCAACTCGCCCGACATGGAGATCACGCTCACGCCCGTTAACGGCGAAGCGGCGACCGTGACGGTGAAAGGCACTTCACTCGAACAGTCGTCCGCGCAGCCGCAGGGCGGCGGGATCAACTCGACGATGATGGTCGCGCTGCCCGGCGGCGCGCTCGCTCCCAACAACAGCATCAACGTGCAGTTCGTCATGGGCGTCGAACAAAACGGCAGCTTCCGTTTCATCGTCAACGTCGAGGCGGCGACCGCTGCCGCCCCCCCGCCTGCGGGCGCAGCAGGCAAGCGGGTCGGCACGAAACAGGGAAGCCGTTAACGCGAAGCGAGCAAGAGCAGAATAGGCCGCCCGAACTTTCACGGTTCGGGCGGCCTATTCATGCGACGGGTTGTGTCTTCTCCGACTACACGGAACGTCTAACGTTTCGACGCTAGCTCGTCGGTCGCTCGGTGGGCGGGTGGACGGCGTGGAAGTCTCTATAAAAACGCGCGGAGTAGTCGTTGAGTAAATACTCTATGCGTGCCGGATCGTGCGACATGACGATGAGGCCGACGTGGGATTGTTTGTTCATGCGCCAGACGATCTCCGGGTCGTCGTAACTGGACGTGTCCGGAGATTGCTGCCGCGCGAGGGAGACGAGCAAGCCCGCGTAATTCTCGCGGCGCGGCGGCAACTCGTACGCGCCCGGCTTGCCTCCGGCGATCTCGACCTTCGCCCATTCAGCCCAGAGATTGATGCCCGTCGCCGCTTCGACGAGTTCCACGATGTTTGCGCCGCCGACGCGCGCCGAAGTTTCGAGGAAATAGAACTTGCCGTCCTCGCGCCCCTTGATGAACTCCGTGTGCGAGACGCCGTGCGGCAGGCGCATCGCGCTGAGCACGCGGCGGTTGATCTCCTGCAAGGCCACTTCGTCCGGCGTGCCGCGCAGCTCCGTGCGCGTGGTGAAGATGCCGCCGCCGTGCGCCACGTCGAGCGGCGGGCGACCGTAGCGGTTGACGGCGGCGAAGAGCACTTCCGAATTGTAGACGATGGAATCGACGTGGTAGATGTCGCCGGGCACGTAGCGTTCGAGCACGTGGTAACACTGGCGGTTGCCGAGCGTGTCGAGCGCAGGCCAGAGTTCGTCCGGCGCTTTGATCTTTTTGATGCCGGTGGCGGAAGCCTCGAAGCGCGGCTTCAAGAGCCACGGCGCAGGGACGCGGCGCATGTAGTCGCGCAGCCGTTCGTAGTTGAGAACGTGCGCAAACTCCGGCACGGCGATGCCCGCTTCGAGAGCCTGCATGCGCATGGCGAGCTTGTCGCGGAAGTAGCGCGTGGTGGTGTCGCCCATGCCGGGAACGCGCAGGTGTTCGCGCAAGGCGGCGGCGGTTTCCAGATCGAAATCGTCGAGCGGAACGATGCGGTCGATCTCTTCCGTGCGCGCAATGTAGCTGACGCTGTGAATTACGTCTTCGAGCACCCACTTGTGATTCTGGTCGGGCATGTAGAAGATGTCGTCGAGACTCTCGCGCGGCCAGTCTGCGTCGCGGATGCTATGCGAAGTGAGCAGGAGGACGCGGCAGCCCTGCCGCTTGCACTCGCGCATAAACTCCTGACCCTTCTCATAACTGGCGATACAGAGAATGGTGAGCGGACGTAACGGGGTCGTCATGCAATACGAACTCCTTTATGAATTCCAAAAATCGCTGGTGATGATGCGCCGTGCCTCTTCGAGCGTGAGATCGCCGCGCGAGAATTTGCAGGCGACCGTCTCTTCGTAACCGGCGCGTCCCGCGCGTGTGCGCAGGGCGGCCTGTTCGGGCGTGATGCCTGCTGCTTCGAGCGTCTGCGCGTGTCGCGGCTCGAAACAACGCGCGCCGAGCCACTCTTCAACCTCTTCCGCGTCGGTGAATCCCGCTTCGAGCCACGCGCGCGCCGCCGCTTCGACGTTCGCGCTTTGCAGCGCGTCGTCGCCATACCGGCGCAGCATCTCGCCGATGAGATGGAGAAGCATTTGTTGTGGCGGCGGCAGCGGCGCAGCGGCGCGGTCGTTCGTCATCAGAAGAGTCTCTACACGTGTTCACACGGAGAAAAATCACGGATGGGCTAATCTATAGCGTGGACGCGCCGCTTGCCAAGCGGAGAAGGGTCGCCGCGCGCTTCCGTTTCGGTCGCGTGCGATTGCATAATGTGGCTCTCAAGTTTGAACGAACTTTCGGAAGATATGACTTTCACCACGGTCGGCGTCGGGGGCTTCGCGTCAAACGCGGGCAAGACCACTTTGATGTGCGAACTGCTGCGCGCGCTCGAACCCGGTTGGGAGGCCATCAAGATCACGCGCGGGCATTATCGTTCGTGCGGCAAAGACCCGCAGGCGTGCTGCGTGAGCCATCTCCTGTCGGAGCAGCCCGTGATCCGTTCGGGGCGCGCCGAGACTTACGCGGCGGGCAAAGACACGGGGCGTTACTGGGACGCCGGGGCGGCAAACGTCCACTGGCTGATCGTGACGGATAAGCAGGTCGAGCGCGGCATCAAGTCTGCGCTGGAGCGCGTCCGCGCAAAGGGCGTGTTGATCGAAGGGACGAGTTTTGTGCAGTTCGTCGAAGTCGATTTGATGTTGATGGCGGCGCGTGCGGCGGGCGAGGGAAAGATCAAGCCTTCGGCGCGGCGCGCGCTGGCGAAGACGGACGCGCTCTATCTCTTCGACGAAGATGCGGGGGCGACGGAGACGCGCGCGCGTTTCGCTGCGTCGCCGTTTGGCGCAGCGGGCGAGAATTTGACCGGCAGCATTCCGGTCTACACGCGCGAAGATTTGCCCCGACTCGTCGAGCGTGTCAGGGAGATTCAGAGGAGCGGCGTCGCCGCTTGAATTAATTAACGAGCCGAGAGGAGACTAAAACTATGTCGGACAAGGATCGTCGGAAGAAGGACGGAGAGCGCAAGGACGGGGATCGAGCGGAGATGCACGAGGCCGTCGCCGAGCGCAAGGCGGGGCAGGAACCCGCGCAACTGCCGCGCGATAAGTCGAACCATTTGATCGGCGACGATGAAACCGCCGAGCAGTTGAAAGACGACGCAAGTTGAGACTCTTATAGACTCTATGGCTGAAGGGCGCGGCTACATCTATCAACTGAATTGTTCGGACGGCGGCGTGCCGAAACTCCCCGTCCGTGAAGCGCAACTGACGCCGACCGGACTCTCTGGCGACCGGCAAGCCCACCCGCGCTTTCACGGTGGACCCGAACGCGCCCTCTGTCTCTACGCGCTCGAACAGATTCATGCGCTACAGGCGGAAGGGCATCCCATCTTTCCCGGTTCGGTCGGCGAGAACGTCACCATCGCGGGTCTTGATTGGCCGAGCCTCGCGCCCGGCGTCCGTCTGGCTTTGGGCGATGAGGTCGTCATCGAACTCAGTTCCTACACCACGCCTTGCCGGAGCATCAGGCGTTCGTTCAGCGGAGGGAAGTTCGGGCGCATCTCGCAGAAGACGCACGCGGGCGAGTCGCGCCTCTATGCGCGCGTCCTGCGCACGGGCAAACTCGCGGTCGGTCAGGTTGTGCGCGTCCTCGACGCCGGAGCCGCCGGATAGACTCGAAGGATAAAGCGAACGTGAAGAGCAACCGCAGCGCACTCATCCTCGTCGATATACAGAACGATTTTTGTCCCGGCGGCTCCCTTGCGGTGAAAGACGGCGACCGGATCGTGCCCGTCGTCAACGAACTGCAAAAGCATTTCGATCTAATTGTGGCGACGAAGGACTGGCATCCGCCGGGACATGCGAGTTTTATCTCGCTCTGGCCGCCGCATTGCGTGCAGGAGACGGCGGGCGCGGAGTTTGTCGAGGGGCTGGACACGAGCCGCATCGCGCGCGTCTTTCTCAAAGGCACCGATCCGGAGATTGATTCCTACAGCGGCTTCTTCGACAACGAACATAAGCGCGCCACCGGACTCGGCGATTACCTGCAAGCGCGCGGCGTCAACGAGGTGACAATCGCCGGACTCGCCACAGACTACTGCGTGAAGTTCACCGCGCTCGATGCCGTCATGCTCGGCTTCGAGACTTCGGTTGTCGTCGATGCCTGTCGCGGCGTGGAAGTGAACGAAGGCGACACCGCACGCGCCGTCGCAGAGATGTCCGCCGCCGGAGTGAAGATTAGGGAGAGCCGCCAGTTGCTCGAAGCGCAAGCCGCGAAGGAGCAGGAGGCTTGAACCGGAAACCTCTTCGAGAAGATTGAAGACTATTCGCGGGTCACACTAAAACCCGCGCGGCTTTGAACGCGGCCAGCCAACAGGAGGACTCCAATATGCAGCGGCGACGCACTTTCACGCTTCTCCTCATGCTCAACATCATCTTGCTCTCGAACGGATGCACCTCAGACACCGTGCGCCCGTCGAGCAACGGTAACAACGCGAACACGGGGGGCGTCGGCAATAACAGCACGGGCAGCCGTGAGGGAATCGGCCCGAAAGACACGGGCATCGGCGGCACAAGCGAAGGCAACGCCAACTCGGCGGTCAAGAGCAATTCCAACGTCGAACCGTCTGGCATCAACAAGAACGCCGGTCGCGGCGCACCGGCCAACAGCAACCAGCCCTAACGCGCACGCTATAAATCTACGGACGCGCCGCACGCATCACGCGCACGCGATGCGGTGCGCGCTCACGTCGAATAAAAAAACGGCGACCGGGAGAGTTCTCCGGGTCGCCGTTCGTGCGTTGAAGTCGAATGCCTTTAGTGTTGAACGCCTTCGATGAAGGCTTTCAGGAGGCGCGAGCGTGAAGGATGACGAAGTTTCCTGAGCGCCTTCGCCTCGATTTGGCGAATGCGTTCGCGCGTGACGCTGAAATCTTTGCCCACCTCTTCGAGCGTGTGCTCCTCGCCCACTGGACCCAGTCCGTAGCGCATCTTGATCACTTTCTCTTCGCGCGGCGAGAGCGTCGCCAGCACTTCGTCCGTGATCTCGCGCAGGTTCGCCGCCACCACTGAGTCAGCCGGATTCACGCGCCCCTTGTCTTCGATGAAGTCGCCGAGGTGCGAATCTTCCTCTTCGCCAATCGGCGTTTCGAGCGAGATCGGCTGCTGCGCCAGTTTAAAGACGCTGCGCACCTTCGAGACGGGCATGTCAACCTTCTGCGCGATCTCTTCGCTCGTCGGCTCGCGCCCCAACTCCTGCACGAGCGCGCGTGAAGTGCGGACGAGTTTGTTGATCGTCTCGATCATGTGGACGGGGATGCGAATCGTGCGCGCCTGATCGGCAATCGCACGCGTGATCGCCTGTCGAATCCACCACGTCGCGTAGGTCGAGAACTTGTAGCCGCGCCGCCAGTCGAACTTCTCCACGCCGCGCATGAGGCCGATGTTGCCCTCTTGAATGAGGTCGAGAAATTGCAGGCCGCGATTCGTGTACTTCTTCGCAATCGAGACGACGAGACGCAGGTTTGCCTCCGTCAATTCGCTCTTGGCCTCGATGGTTTCGGCGACGCTGCGCGCGATTGATTGATGGGAGCGTTTGATCTCAAGAATGGAGACTTGATGCTCGGCCTCGATCTCTTTGAGACGCTTCTTGGCCGCGCTGATGTGCTTTTTGAACTCCTTCTCCTGCTCCGGCTTGATGCGTTTCGCGTGCAGCTTGTCCGTGTACTTTTCGATCTCGCGTTCGGCGGAGCGAATGTCTTTGTGGACGGCGGCGATGGCGTCGATGAGACGTTGGCGCGTCGCGTCTTTCAAAGTGAGCTGCTTCATCTCCTGCGCGATCTCTAAGCGCGCGCCCGCCACCTTGCGACGCAGACGCAACATCTTCTTGCTGCGCTTGCCGCGCGTTACCTGCTGCTCGGCGCGAAGTTTCTCCCAATCTCGCAAGCCCTGCTGGAAGATCGTGTTGATCTTCTCAATGCCTTCGAGCGTCCAACGCTGGTACTCTTCCGTCTTGTCTTCGAGGTCTGCGACATCGGCTTGATCGGCAAAGGCGACCACGTCGCGGATGCTGAGCATCCCGGCGTCGATGTCTTCTCCGATTTGCAAAAGTTCTTTGAGCGCGATGGGCGAGCGCGCCAGAGACTTGTGCGTGCGGTTCTGGCCGCGTTCGATGCGCTTGGCGATGGAGACTTCCTGTTCGCGCGTCAGCAGCGGGACGGTTCCCATCTGGCGCAGGTAGGTGCGCACGGGGTCGCTCGATTTGTCATCCACACCGGCTGACAAGTCGAGTTCGTCTTCGGCGTCGAGCGGGTCGTCCGTCTCGTCTGCGGCGACGGCGGCGACTTCTTCGATGAGAAGTTCATCGGAGTCGGCTTCGGTCAGGCTCGCGCCGCCGAGTTTCTGTAAAACGTCTTCGAGTTTGCTGGTCGAAATGGCATCGTCGTGCTGCTCCTCGCCGACTCCGTCGAAAGAAAGGTATTTGTCGCCACCAAAACCGACCGGGCGAAGGCCATCATCCGCTCTGTCCTTCTCAATCATACTCACCCTTAACCTCTGCGCCTGCCGCTCTTTAGCTCATTGTGCGCGATAAGTGCCGCCTCTACGATAAACTATTTATTAAAGCCGCGTGGCCTGTAGCATAAACTCCTTATGCACGCGTGGCAACCCCCGCCGCGCCACCACGTTAGTACGAGTTAGATGAATTTAAAGATTAAAAAGTTTTATCGCGAGGGGAAATTAACCTCTTTGTGTGAGGGAAGTGAGGCGTAAATCCAACAAATCACTGGCGAAACGGCTCCGAAAGCGTTACGCGCGGAGCAATCACCTGTGAGAAACGAGTGCCCTCCGGCGCGCGAGCGACCGTGTGCCGGACTCTGAAAAAAAAGTGATGCGGGGCGTTTGGAGTCGCCGCTAAAAATTCCGTTTGCCGCTCGGTGCGGCGTGGACTCGGTGAAACCGCGTCTCAGGAGAACTGTATGCGTTGCCAGACGGCCTGTTCGTCCGGAAAAGAGATGTCCTCTTCGCCTCTGAGCGAACTTGCCGAGACGACGATTGTTTCAACGTCGTGATAAACGTCGCAGCAGGGCGGGCAATCGTCCAAGTGCCGACGTATGCCGTCGAGTTGCGTGTCGTCGAGCGAGCCAGCGTGGTATTCGCTGAGCAGAGGCAAACTTTCTTCACAGTCCATCGAGGTACTCTCCGGGAGGGTATTAAATTTTCTGGCGCACATAAGATGCTAATTGTTCGCCGCCTGTCGCCTGATGAGGTCC
Source organism: Pyrinomonadaceae bacterium (assembly GCA_036399115.1). Taxonomy (GTDB): domain Bacteria; phylum Acidobacteriota; class Blastocatellia; order Pyrinomonadales; family Pyrinomonadaceae; genus JAIVJZ01. The sequence continues at coordinate 7,602 of DASWNS010000623.1, forward strand.
CTTAATTTTAAGCGCGCCTTGTGCAGTTGCGATTTGCTCGTTCCCGTCGAGGTGCCGAGCATGCGCCCGATCTCCTCGTGCTCGTAGCCTTCCACGTCGTGGAGGATGAAGACGCTGCGATAACCGGGCGGCAGTTCCGAGATGGCTTTCTCCAACGCGATGCGGTCAACGACGGGCATTTTGTCTGCGTTCTCCGTGCCGCGCACGATCTGGACGGGCGTTTCGCCCTCGTGCGTGAGCAACTCGGAGCGCGTGCTGCTCTTGCGAAAATACATCAGGACATGGTTGACCGTCATGCGGTGCAGCCAGGTGGTGAAGGCCGACTCGCCGCGAAAACTCCCGATCTTGTTGAAGAGGTGGATGAACACTTCCTGCGTCAAATCTTCTGCGGTCGAAGGGTTGGTCGTCATGCGCAGGCAGAGAGCGTAGACGCGTCGAAAGTGGCGATGATACAACTGCTCGAACGCCTCGCGGTCGCCCGCCGCGCTGCGCTCCGCCAGTTCCGCGTCCGACACCTTCGGCGTCGTTTCCGTCGCCTCTTTATTAGTCTCTGCTGCGCTCATGTTTTGTCCCTTCGTTGTCCGCTGATCTTCGGGCGTGCGCGCCCGAATGTCAACCGCGACCGGACACAAGTTAATTGGAATGTGTGGTGAAAGTTTTGCGGCGCGGCGAGGAGGACGGGTATAATCGCCGCAGCAAACCGTAAGTCTCGTCTTCACATCGAAACCATTTCTCCGAAGCACTACATGAAAACGCCAAACACGAAACGCGCTCTATGTCTTCTCTACGCGGCTCTCTGTCTCGCGTGGGCGGTCATTCCCCTGTGCACGCACGCGGAGGCGGCAGCGAGCAACTGGCGGCGCGTGCGCTCGGAGAATTTCGTCGTCGTCAGTAACGCGGGTGAAGCGGAAGCGCGTGCGGGCGCGGCGCGTCTGGAAGAACTGCGCGCCATCTTTGCGCGGCTTCAGGGAACGGATAGTTTCGACGTGACGCTTCCCGTCACGGTGATCCTGTTTCAAAACGACGGCGATTACGAATTTTTCAAACCGATGTATCGCGGCGACCTGCGGCGCGACGTGGCCGGGTATTTTCTGTTCAGCCCGGACATCAACTACATCACGCTCTCGATGGAGACAGCGCGCGGGCGCGAGCCGCATTCCGTGCTCTTTCACGAATACGTCCACGCGCTCGTCAGGAACAACTACGCGGGCGCGCCGCTCTGGCTCAACGAAGGGCTGGCACAGTACTACAGCGAGTTTGAGTTGTCGAAGGACAGGCGGCGCGTAAACTTAGGCCGCCAGCTCACGCATCGCCTCGACCCGCTCGCGCGCGGCGAATTCCTGCCGCTCGAAACGCTTCTCTCGGTTGACGCTTCTTCCCCGTACTACCAGCAGCGCGGCAAGCATACGGTCTTTTACGCGCAGTCGTGGGCGTTCGTCCATTATCTTTTGAGCGACGCGAGCGGCGCGCGCCAGACGCAACTCACGCGTTATCTCGAACTCGTGGGCGCGGGGGCGACCGTCGAAGAGAGTTTTCGCGAAGCGTTCAAAGTCGGCTTCGGGCAGATGGAGAGCGAGTTGCGCGCCTACGTCCGCGCCGCCCATTACAGGGAGCGCAGCGAATCTTTCGCGGAGCCTGTGCCGCGCAGCCTCGATGCGAAACTGGAAAGCCGCGCGCTCACGGAGGCGGAGGTGCAGGCGACGCTCGGCGACCTGCTCCTGCACGCAGGCCGCGAGGAGGACGCCGAAGAATATCTCACACGCGCTCTGAAACTTGATGCCGCGCTCGCGTCAGGTCATAGTTCGCTCGGCCTGCTGCGAGTCAAACAGGAGCGCTTGAGCGAGGCGAAAGAGCACCTTGAGCGCGCCATCCGGGTCGAGCCAGAGCATTATCTCGCGCGCTTCTATTACGCAGATGTGCTGCGCCGCGAAGGTCTGGAGACGGAGAAGACCGTCACGGGCTACGCCGCCACCACGCGCCTCATTCGCGCCGAACTCAAGAAAGTGATCGAACTCGCGCCCGACTTCCTCGAAGCCTACGCGCTCCTCGGCCTCGTCGATCTCGAACGAAGCCCGCAGGTGGAAGAGACTTTCGCGTTGCTCAGACGCGCCGCCGCGCTCGCGCCGAAACGTCAGGAGTTCAAACTGCTCTTAGCGCAACTCCACCTGCGGCTCGAAGCGTTCGGCAGCGCGCGGCAGATATTGGAGCCGCTCGCGCACGACCGCCGTTCCGCACGCACGCGTGCCGAAGCGCAGGCATTGCTCGAACGCGTGGCGACGAACGAAGCGCAGGCCGCGTTGCAGCGCAGGGCGCAGAGCATCGAACCGGACAACGCAACGACGAGCGCAGGCGCGACCAGCGGCGCGCCGGACGTGAAGCCTCCGGGCGACGCCACGACAACGCCCCTGAGCGACGCCGCGCCCGTCGGCGTGGAGGCGTTGCCCTGCGATATGCCGCAGCCGGGTCCCCAGTTTAAGCCTCTGCGCTTCGACGGGCAGCAGGCGTGCGGCCAACTCGTCAGCATCGAGTGTGAAGATGCGGGCGGCGTCACGCTGTCGGTCGAGACGCCGGAGCGCACTTTGAAACTGCGCGGCCCCGCGCTCAACCGTATTCGTTTTGTCAGCTACACGGCGGACGTGCGCGGGCGCGTCGAGTGTGGACTGCGCACGCACGCCAACCCCGTGCTCGTCACCTATCGCCCGCTGAAGGACTCGCGCGCAGCCGCCATTGACGGCGAAGTCGTCGCCGTCGAGTTCGTGCCGCCGGATTGGGTTCACTAAAGCGAATCGCAATCGAGCGGGACTTAAACCCTTCACCAACTCACAGAGACACAGAGAACACGAAGGGGGCACGGAGAGTTGAATCATCTCCGTGCCCCCTTCGTGTTCTCTTGTGTCTCTGCGTTGAGTGCTTCGATCAATCTCTAAAAATTCTCGACCTCACAACGCACGCGCGGCTGCAACTCTAAAATCTCTTCCAGGCTGCACGCGCCCGCGCCGTGCAGTGCGTTGGCCGCTCCGGCGGCAATGGCGAGCGCGCCCGACTCCTGAACTGTCCACCCACGACACAGCCCGGCGGCGAGTCCGGCCAGCGTCGCATCCCCGCTCCCGACGCTGTTGACCGCCTCGACCTGTGGCGCGCTGAATCTATATTGCGCTGCTCCGAAGTCGAACAACGCGCCCTGCGCGCCGAGCGTGATCGACGCAGACTCCGCGCCCGACTCGCGCAGCTTGCGCGCCGCTCGCGCCGCCCCGTCGAACTCTGTGACGACGGGCAAGCCCAAAAGTTCCGAAGCCTCCGCTCCGTTGATCTTGACGAGGAAGGGGCGCGCTTCGAGTGCGTGCCGCAGAGACGCGCCCGCGCAGTCGAGCAACACGCGCTTGCCGCGCGCGTGCGCCGCTTCAATCAGGCGCGCATAAGTCTGGTCGGGCAAGTCCGGCGGCAGGCTGCCCGTGATGACGACGTAACCGGCAGCGGGCAGCGAACGCTTGTAGCTTGCTTCGAAGCTGCGCCAATTCGCGTCGCTGATGCTCGCGCCCGGAGCGTTGATGACGGTCTGCTCGCGACGGCTCCGGTCGTTGATGATGAGACATGTGCGGCTCTCATTTTCGACGCGCGTGAAGCGCGACGCGATCTCTTCTTCGCGCAAACCCGCCTTGATAAGTCTGCCCGCGCGCCCTCCGAGAAAACCCAGCAGCAGCGACGGCTCGCCCAGAGTCTTGAGCACGCGCGCGACGTTGACGCCCTTGCCGCCCGCCTGTCGCCGCTCGCCGCGCGAACGCTGCACCCCGCCTGCGCGCAGCTCGTCCACTTCGACGATGTGATCAACCGCAAGATTGAGATTGACGATCAGGATCATAAATTCCTGCGACTCGCGGACGCCTTACGCCTTACACCTTCAACTCGACGATGCGTGCGCGGCAACTCTTCCCGCGCACCGTGAGCAGCGCGACGGAGACGGGCAGCTTGAAACGGCGCGCTCCCGCGCTTCCCGGATTCAGATAGAGCACGCCGTCCGTGCGTCGCTCGCTCGAAGGGCGGTGCGAATGGCCGCACACCACGATGTCGAAGCCGGAGGCCGAAGGATCGAGCGTGAGTTCCTGCAAGGCGTGCAGGAGGTAGAGCCTGACCTCGCCGATCTCGACAATCTCGGTTTCGGCGAACGCTTTCGCCCAAGCCTCCTGGTCGTTGTTGCCGCGCACGGCGACGACGGGCGCGAGGTTGCGTAACGCGTCGAGCACTTCGGGGCGTCCGATGTCGCCCGCGTGCAGGATCAAGTCCGCGCCCGCGAGAGCCTTGAGGGCTTCCGGGCGCATCAAACCATGCGTGTCGGAGATCACGCCGATGAGATATTTGTCTTTGGGCGGCAATGCGCTACGCATGATACCTGACTGACATACTTGACAGACCCTCCCGCTCCGGCATCGGCTGGCGGCGACGCGCACGCACGCGTCCCGTTCGAGCGACTGAAAATTTGCTTTCGCGCGTCATTCTTCCGACAAGTTTTGTCGCTAGAAGTTCAGGCGCAGAGTTTAAGGAGACGGACGTTGACAATGGTGAACTACATCGATCTCTTGCTCGTCGCGATTGTGCTCTTGAGCGCATTCTACGGTTGGTATCGCGGATTCATACTCGGCCTGCTCGACCTGCTGCGCTGGATCGGGAGCCTGCTGCTCGGCTTGCGCTTCTACCAGCCGCTCGCGCGCTGGCTCGCCCCGCATTTCGACTGGTCGGAAGCATGGGACAGACCCGTCGCCTTTATCTTCACGGCGTTCGTCGCAGGCTTGGCGATTCAACTGCTCGGCAACGCGCTCATCCGGCGTCTGCCGAAAGATGTGCACGAGCGGCGTCTGAATCGCATCTTCGGCATCGTGCCGGGCGCGGCGAGCGGTCTGATCACCGCCGCCATCACCGCCGCGCTGCTGATGGCCGCGCCGCTCCCCGACGGGCTGCAAGCGCGCGCACGCGAGAGCACGCTCGCCAATCGTCTCGCCGCTTCAACCGAACAACTCGAAACCGCGCTCGCTCCCGTCTTCAACGACGCCATCGCGCAGACGCTCAATCGCCTGACGGTCAAGCCGGAGTCGAACGAGAGCGTCGAACTGCCTTTCAAAGTTGCCGACACGAAGCCGAGGCCGGAGTTGGAAGCCGAGATGCTCGAACTAGTCAATCGTGAACGCGTCGCCGCCGGACTCTCAACCCTCGCCGCCGACGACGAACTCAGGGAAGTGGCGCGGCGTCATTCGTCAGACATGTTTGCGCGCGGCTATTTCTCGCACGTCACGCCCGAAGGGCGCGATCCCTTCGCACGCATACGCGAAGCGGGCTACACCTTCCGCACCGCCGGGGAGAACCTCGCGCTCGCCCCCACGCTCTCGCTCGCACACACCGGGCTGATGAACTCGCCCGGCCACCGCGCCAACATCCTGCGCCCGCAATTCGGTCGCGTCGGCATCGGCATCATGGACGGCGGGCGGCGCGGCCTGATGGTCACGCAGAACTTCCGCAACTGAAGAAAGGGATGAGGGATGAGGGATGAGGGATGAATAAGAAAAGCACTCAACTGGCTTGAATGCTCTTCTTATTCATCCCTCATCCCTCATCCCTCATCCCTTTTTCGTCAGACCCTCTGCGATTCCGGCACGAGCGACTTGTGTATGTGGATGGCGGCCATCGCGCCTTCGGCGGCGGCGACGACGGCAAGTTGCGACTTCGGCGTGAGGTCGCCCGCCGCATAGACGCCCGGCACGCTCGTCTGTTGATCTGCGTCCACCCAGACCAGCCCGCATTCTTCGTCCATCCGGCAGTCGAGCATCTCGTGCAGAGTCGAAGCAGGCTCCGTGCCGAGGTTGAAGAAGAGGGCGTCGCATTCGAGCGAGTCGCCATCCTCGAATCGCACGTGCCGAATCTGTTTCGTCTCCGCGTCGCCTTCCAACTTCTCGATGCGTTGATTCGTGATGGGGATGTCGAACCCGGCCAGCTTCGCACGATGCTCGTCCGTCAGGTCG
>DASWNS010000624.1:0-12904 GCA_036399115.1 Pyrinomonadaceae bacterium
CAAGCCCATATGCGGCGGGTGCTTCGAGCCGGGCGGCAGAAGCGCGATGCCGAAGCCGCGCCCGTCGCGCAGCATCGCCCAATCTTCATACATCGTCTCTAAGCGAAACCCGATGCGTTCATACTCGCTCACGTCGCGCCGCAAATCCTCGCAACGCACCGCGATATGATCCACCACCCCGCCAAAGCGCGCCGCCGCCTCCTGCTGTTGCTGCTGTGCCGTCATAACTCAACTCCGGAAGAAATGTTGAACGCGGAGTAATGAATGATGAATGGATGAATGGAAGCCGAAAGCAGTTGCTCTGATTCATCATTCCGCAATTCATCATTCATCATTTGCTTTCGCTTCCCCACGCTTCGCCATAACGCTCGCTGAAGAAGATGCGTTCGAGCGGGAAGCGACCGGGGTAGACTTTGTCAGGCTGCTTCGCGCGCCCGATGGCTAAGAGCGCGACCACCTCGGCCTCTTCCGGGATGCCGAACTCGCGTCTGACGCCCGCCGCATCGAAACCCTCCATCGGCGCGGTGTCGAACCCATAGGCTTCCGCCGCGTACATCAGGGCGGTGAAGGCGATCATCGTGTGACGGTTAACCCACACCTCCATCGGCATCTGCGAGAGAAAGCCGAGCGCGCCCTCCATGTACTGACGCCACGTCTCCGTGCTGCCCGCGCCGCGCTCCGCGCCCTCGCGAAAAACTTCTTCCGCCGTACGCTTCCATTCCTCTTTCATGCCGAGCGCGATGACGACGACGGGCGCCTGCCCGACCTTCGCTTGATTATAAGCCACCGCTTGCAGCTTTTGCCGGTTCTCCGCGCCGCGCACGACGATGAAACGCCACGGCTGTAGATTGTAGCCCGAAGGGGCTTGCGCTCCGAGTTGCAAGATCGCGTTGAGAGTCTCTTCCGGAACTTCATCCGGCAGAAACTCTGTGGTCGCGCGGCGTTCGATGACCGCTGCGGGATAAGGTTTGAGCGGTTCGCCGCCGGGTTGCGTCGTCGGTAGATTCGTCGGTTTGTCCTGCATCGCGTGAAGTCTCCCCTGGGGTTCGTGTTTGCTACAACGGTCGGTTTCGAGATTGTAGCGCGAGACGCAGGCAAAGGGAAAAGGCGGCAGCGCGCGAAAGATTCTTGACAGCAGAGACTCTCAGGCGCGAACCTCTCAGGCGAAACTCAATCGACGCAAATGAGAAAGGCAAACTTTTGATGAGCCGTCACACACCGCGCATCGTCTCGCTGCTGCCTTCGGCCACAGAGATCGTCTGCGCCCTCGGACTCGCAGACTCCCTCGTCGGCGTTACGCACGAATGCGACTACCCGCCGGAGGTTGTCGGCAAACCTCAACTCACCGCCAGCCGCATCTCGCACCAGACTTTGACGAGCGCGGAAATTGACCACGCCGTCCGCTCCCAACTCGACAGCCACGGCTCGATCTACGACCTCGACGAAGTAGCCTTGCATGCGCTCCGCCCCGACCTCGTCATCACGCAGGAACTCTGCGACGTGTGCGCCGTCAGTTACAAGACGGTCGAGCAGGCCGCCGCCCGGCTCTTCGAGACGGATGTGCGCGTCGTCTCGCTTGAACCGAACACCATCACGGACATCTTCTCGAACATACGCACCGTCGGCGGTTTGACCGGAAGGGAAGCGGAAGCCGAACAGGTCGTCGGCGAACTCGCCACGCGCCTCGACGCGCTCGCCCTCGCCCGCTCCGAAGTTCAGACGCGCCCGCGCACCTTCGTGCTCGAATGGCTCGAACCTCCTTTCGCACCCGGCCACTGGGTTCCCGAACAGATCGCTTTCGCCGGAGGCGACCACGCGTTCGGCCAGGCGGGGCGGCCTTCTACCACGACGACGCCGGAAGAGATACGCGCCTACGCGCCCGAACGAATCGTGCTCGCGCCCTGCGGTTATTACAAAGAGGATATTCTGCGCGCACTCGAATCGGCGCGCCTGCCCGAAGGCTGGGGAGAGCTTCCGGCAGTTGCGAGCGGCGAAGTATGGGCGGTGGATGCGACGGCGTATTTCAGTCGTCCGGGTCCACGCGTTGTCACCGGCGCGGAGATACTCGCGCGTATCATTCACCCGGAACTGTTCGGCACACCCGAAGCGCACGAAGCCGTGCGCGTGCCTGCGGAGTTGATGAGAACTTAAACGAGATGCCACGCAAAACGACGAAGACGCCGAACCCTGCACAGCCAACAGCCGCCCCTGAAAGTTTGAACGCCAGCGACACCGGGAGCGGCGGCGCACTTCAACAGTTCGCGCAGACCGCAGAGGCCGTCGCGGCGACGACGAAGAAACTTGAGAAGGCCGCGCTGCTCGGCGCGTACTTCCACACGCTCGACGATGCAGACCTCGTGCGCGCCGCGCGCTACTTCGCCGGACACCAGTTCGCACTCAACGACGCGCGCACCACGAACGTCGGCTCCAACCTCCTGCGCGACGTGCTGACGGACGTGACCGGATTCGACGCGGAGAATCTGCGCCCGCGCTACGTACGCCTCGGCGATTCCGGCGACGTGGCCTACGAAGCGATGCGCGAAGCCGGGCGCGACGAAGTTAACCAACCGGCCTTCACGCTCGCCGGAGTCGAAAGCCTCAACGCACTTCTGAGCGAGACGCGCGGCACGAAGAACAAACGCACACTGCTGGCAGAAATCTTCGCGGGCGCGACCGCGCTGGAAGCGAAGTATCTCGTCAAACTGCTCGTCGGCGACCTGCGCATCGGTCTGAAAGAGGGTCTGGTCGAAGACGCTCTGGCGCGTGCGTTCGAACGAAAGCTGGCAGACGTGGCACAGGTGAACATGCTTACGGGCGACATCGGCGAGACGGCTGTGCGCGCGCGCAAGGGCGATCTGGCGGATGTCTCGATGCGCCTCTTTCACCCGATCAAGTTCATGCTCGCAACCGCCGGGGAAGACCTCGCGGACATCGCGCGCACGATGCCCGGAGAGTTTTACGTGGAAGACAAATTCGACGGCATCCGCGCGCAGGCGCACACGGAAGCGGGACGCGTCGCGCTCTACACGCGCACACTCGACGAGGTGACGCATCGCTTCCCCGAACTCGTCGCGCCACTCGCAGCCCTCAAGACCGACGCCATCCTGGACGGCGAAATCGTGCCCGCACGCGGCGCAGAAATTCTGCCCTTCGCGGAATTGCAGAAGCGTCTGGGGCGCAAAACGGTCGGCGACGAACTGCTCGCCTCAACGCCCGTCGCCTTCATCGCCTACGATCTGCTCTACGCGGCGGGGCGCGTGATGTTCGACGAGCCGCTCGCGGAGCGTCGCCGCGTGCTCGAAAGTTTGCTGCGTGATAGCGGCGGCAACGACGGTGCGGGCGGTGTCGTGCCTGGTAGCGATGACGGTGGCGATGATGCGATGACGCTGAGGCTCTCGGAAGCGAAGCGCATGACGGATGTGGCTCTGCTCGACGCGGAGTTTGACGCGGCGCGCGGGCGCGGCAACGAGGGCTTGATGATCAAAGACCCGCGTTCGTCTTACAAGCCGGGGAAGCGCGGGCGCGAATGGTTGAAGTTGAAGCGCGCGCTGGCGACGCTCGATGTCGTCGTCACGGCGGTCGAAGTCGGCCACGGCAAGCGGCGCAATCTGCTGTCCGATTATACGTTCGCCGTGCGGCGTTCGGCGGAGGATGCGGAACTGTTGAACGTCGGCAAGGCTTATTCGGGTTTGACGGATGTGGAACTGGCGGAACTCACCGAATGGTTTCGCGCGCACACGCTCGAAGAGTTCGCGCACGGGCGCGTGCGCACGGTCGAGCCTAAGATCATCCTCGAAGTCACCTTCGACCGCGTGCAAGCCTCGAAGCGGCACAAGAGCGGCTACGCCCTGCGCTTCCCACGCATCCTGCGCCTGCGCGGAGACAAGAGCGTCGATGAGATCGATACGCTGGAGACGGTGAGCCGCCTCGCGGGCGAGAGCGATGACGGAGAAGTTATAAGTTGAGATGAATGTCGAGAGAGCGGTGAGCCACGACGCTCAGTGAGCGGTGAGCCGCGACGCTCAGTGAGACGATGCGTGAGGATAGTGTTGCGAAACTTATTCACGGCGCACGATTATGTTGACGGGGCGAGCCGTCTCACACGCCCTGCCGTCAACGGAATATTTTTCGCAACACTACCTCAAACGCTACCCTTTAAAGTACGAAATACTGAATCCAATCATACTTCGCGTAGATGGGTGTGCCCGGATACGTAAACGGGCCGAGCCAACTATCAACGCCCGTCCCCGCCCACATGTTCACCATGATCTTGCCCGGCAGGCTCGGCAGCGGGTTGCCCGTCGAGGCATACTCCGTATGCACGATGATGTCGTCAACTATCCACTCGATCTTGTCCGCCTTCCAGACGAACGCGTAATTGTGATAACCCGCCGCCGCGTCGAACCACAGATTGACAATCGTTTCATGACCGCCGACGCCGTTGACGAAATAGTTGGTCTGCATCTTAGTCGTATCTTTACCCAGAATCTCGATGTCGATCTCGTGGTGTTGCGTGCCGTCGGATGGACCTGTGTAGGTGAAAAAGCCTGTGACGAGTCCGCTCCCCTTCGCGGCTTTGAAGCGGGTTTCGTATTTGCCGTAGCCGTAATACTCGTTGGTGCGATACTCGCCCGCGGCGTAAGGCTTACCGCTGCACCCGGAAGGGCAGGGCGTGGTATCGAGCCGCTGGCTCATGAAGCCGCTGGCGAAGGTAACGTGGTCGGCGCGCCAGCCGACGTTGAATGGGTTACCGTTAGTCCAGCCGTCGGCCTTGTGCCAGCGTGAGGTGTTGAACGTGTCGAGGCCGTCAAAGAAAGTGCCGCCCACGGCATAGATCGGCTGCGCGGCCAGCGAAAAGATAACCAGACCCAGCAAGGCAACGTATAGACGCGATGTAGCCAGACGGGAGCGGCGAGAGTTTTCGTGAAGCATGAAGTGTCCTCCAATTGGTGAAGTAAGTAAGTTGAGGGAGAACGAACCGAAACAGTGAGGGATGACACGAGACGCACGGGCATGGCGAACCCTGTGCCAGAGCGGAAGAGACGGGCGATTGCCCTTATAAAAGGCTGAAAACGGTATGACGACAACCGGCAGGCGAAGCCGTCTGAGCATCGCTTCGTTACAGTTCGGATTAAAAGCCTACAGCTTGTGAAGAGTCCGGTGAGGAACGATGTGTGCGGGCGATTAACTGCGGCATAGGCTTTCGCGCCTGACGAACCGTAGAAGCTGCTTTACCGGAGTGAGATCATTCTTCGCGGTTCACCTCTCCCGGTTAAGACTAAGGCCGTTTCGCTCTGCACCACAGAGAAGCGAAACGGCCTTAGTCTTATGCAGGGGCAAAATTCACCCGCACGGTTTTACGCGCCCTGCGCGGCGGCGACCGTGTCGGGACGCTCTTCGGCCAGCAGGCTGCGAAGCATCCACGCGGTCTTCTCGTGGACTTGCAGGCGTTGCGTGAGCAGGTCGGCGGTCGGCGCGTCGTCAGCCCGTTCGGCGATGGTGATGACGGAACGCGCGGTGCGCGCCGCCGTCTCGTGTCCTTCGACGAGTTGACGGATCATCTGCGTGGCGACGGGCACGCCGTCCTCTTCCGCGATGGAGGTGAGGCGCGCAAACTCCCTGTAGGTGGCGGGCGCGAAGAGGCCGAGCGCGCGGATGCGTTCGGCGATGGCGTCGTTCGCCGTCCAGAGTTCGTTGTATTGCTCCTCGAACATCAGGTGGAGCGTTTGAAACATGGGTCCCGTAACGTTCCAGTGAAAGTTGTGCGTCTTTAAGTAGAGCGTAAAAGTATCTGCGAGCAGGCGCGACAAACCTTCCGCGATCTCGCGCCTGTCCCCGGCTTCGATGCCGATATTGACGGGCATCGGCTGAGCTTCGGCTCTCGTTTTAGTTGACATGAAATTCTCTCCTTCTATCGGGAGAGACTACGCCACATTCTTGTCGGTCGTTTGTCCAAGTGTTCTGCATTATCTCGCGCGTTCGCGGCGCATCAGTCGCGCAACTTGACGCGGTAGATGATGTGCTTGCCGACGCGTTCGCCCGCATCGCGCGTGTACCAGCGGTCGATGGGCGCGAAGTTGAAAGGGCGTCCGACCTGTTCGACGACGTAGGAGAGCGTCGGGCGTGCGGCGCGTTCGCGGTCGAAGGAGGTATGGAAGTTGGCGTAGTTGTTCTTCTCCACGTCAATCTCGGCCTGCGTGATGGGACGGTAGTTGACGGTCAGGCGCGGGTTGGCGCGCTCCCAGCCGAAGATGGCGAAATAGATGAAGCCCTGCTGGCGGTAGATGGTTTCAAAGTCGTTGGCGGCCACGCCCGAATAGTAGAGAAACTTGAAGAAGCGTTCCTTGTTCTCCGCGACCGAGACGCGCGAGAAGACGAACATGTGCGGCGCCCACACGGTGGCGAGCGGCGCGTAGGTCGGCAGATTGTCGATGCGATAGACATCGGGGATGAAGATGACCGGGTGCGGGTCGGGTTGCTCGCCGCGCGCACGCTCTTTCAGACGCAGTGCAACCTGCGCCCATTCGTCTTTCAATACGTTCCCCACCGCGCCGCGCCGCGTGATGATCCGGGTTTCGCCCGCGCCCCACAAAAGCGCAGCCAGCGCAACGGGCAACCAGACGCGATGCGGGAGCAAACGTCGCACCCCGCCTGCTCTCGCTCCCGTTAACTTCTCATCTTCCAACGTGCCAACTTCCAACTTTCCATCTTCCAACTTTTCCCTGCCCGGGCGTTTTAAAATCTCCCGACCCTGCCAGAGCAAGCCCGCCGCGAGGGTCGCCGCCAGCAGCGCGACGTAGTTGCCGATGTACTGTTCGTAGTGCATCGGTTGGAGCGAACGCCCCGTGATGATCTGTTGATTGAAGACGACGAGCACGGAGAGCGCGAGCGCGGCGTTGAAGAGGACGGCGGGGCTGCGCGCATCGAGCCAACGTCGCCACACGCCGAACGCGAGCGCAGAGAGCGCGAGCGCGTCGAGCAGGATCACGCCGCGCCAGAGGTCTGGCGCGCGTGAATAGGTCAACGCCTGCACCGTGTCCATCGTCGGCGCGCGGTGCGAGAGCAGTATGAAATAGGGCACGAGGGAGACGACGGCGCAGACGCTCATTAAGACGAAAGGTTCGACGCTGCGGCGTCGCCAGTCAGAGGGTCGCGCGACGAGCCAGAGGAGCGCGAGGCAGCCGAGCAGCGCGACGGCACTCGTCCAGTGATAAAAATATGAATAGACCATCGCCGCAAAGAGCACGCTCGCAAGCGAAGCGTTGACGAGTCGCGTGCGGCGCGCGGCAGACGTGAGCGCGCTCCAGACGAAGCAGCAAAAGAGAAAGAAGAAGGCGAACGGCACGCCCGGCACGTAGCGGCGCAGGAAGGGGAGAAAGACGTAAGCCGTCTGCATCCTCAAAATATTCAAGACCAAGCCCTGACCGGAGACGAGGATGCCGAGGCACAGCACGACGGGCACGGCGGCGGCGGCCATTCGTTCGTCGCGCGTGATCAACGAGACGAGCCGGAAGATGGCGAGCGCGGACACACACGCGATGAGCGGCATGAGCAGGATGAACATCGTCGAGGCACTGAGGCCGAAGAGGCGCGCCGGAATCGAGAGCATGTAGGGGGGCACAAACTGGATCGAGAAGAGAGATTCGGGCAGGGGCGCGTCCGGCGTGTCGTCCTGTCCGGTGTACGGGTCGTTGCGACGCGGGCGTCCGTCAATCAGCGCGTTGACGTAAGCGGAATAGGCCGGTTCGTCGCTGTAAAAATGCGCGTAGGAGCCTTGCCATTGCCCGCCGCGTTGATAGCAGAGATATGCCTGCGGGTAGAGCGAGAGCAGCATCATTGCCAGCGCGGCGAGCAGACCCCAACGCCAGCGGAGCGGGGGTTCGTGTACGGACGGAGTGGTTGCTGCGCGTTCGAGCGGATTGGTCATAGAGGAGGGCGAATCGTCGTCTGCGAATAACGTTGAACGAATCAAAAAACGTCTGATACTAAGATTGAGAGACGACGGAGAGCAAGCCTTCAAGGGCGCAGACGGACGCGATAGATCGTGTAATTGGCGACGCGCTCGCCCGCGTCGCGCTCGTACCAGCGGTCGAGATTGGAGAGCGCGCCGGGGCTGTCGTGCGAAGTGATGACGAAGGAGAGCGCAGGGCGCGTGGCCTGCTCGCGTGTGAAGGCTGCGAAGTAGTCGGCGTAAGCGCGCGCGGCCTGATCGATCTCTGCGGCGGAGACTGGCGCATGGTCTGTCGTCAGGCGCGGCAGGACGCGCTCCGCGCCGAAGAGCATGTAACTCAAGAGCGGGTTGGCGGCGAGGTAAGCGTGGAAGTTTTCGGGCGCGACGTTCGTGTAGTAGAAAAATTGATACATGCGCTCGCGATGCCCGCTCGCCGTGAGGCCGGAATTGACGTGCATGTGCGGCGACCAGAGGACGGAAGTTTGCGGCGCGCCCGTGGGCAGGTTGTCGGCCAGCATGAGACTCTCCGCGAGGACGATGGGGCGCGCATGCGCCGGATCGTTCGTCATCATCGCCGCCGTCTTTGTGCGCGCCATCTCGGCGAGGCGGGAAGCGACCCGCATCTGTTCGTCGCGCGCTGCGTTGACGGGCGCGAACCTGCGCGTGGTTGCGATCAACTCGCGCGCCGCCCAGCCGTAAGCCGCGAGCGCGACGCCTAGAAGTATCATTCCGGCGAAGCGTCGAGTTGAAGCGTAGCGGCGGGGCAAGTCGGGTTGCGTCGAAGCCTCTTGTGGCGGCATTGGCGACGGGTCGCTTCGCGTGCGTCGCCGGGAGAGGAGCGCGGCGGACAGGACGAGCGCGACGAGCGCGAGATAGTTCAACACGTAGTCTTCGTAATGGACGGGCTGGAGCGAACGCCCCGTGATGATCTGTTGATTGAAGACGACAAACGGCGTGAGCGCGAATGAGGCGGCGAAGACGACCCGCGCCTCTCTCGCTTCGAGACGCTTCAGCCACACGCCCGCGACAAGCAGGGCGAGCGCGACGAGCGCGAGCATCTCCGGCGCGCGAAAGAGATCGGGCGCGTGCGTGAACTTGAGCGCCTGCACCGTGTCCATCGTCGCGGCGCGGCGCGCAAGGAGCAGCGCGTAGGGCACGAGCGCGGCGCAGGCGAGCGCAGTTGTCGTGAGGAAAATTTTCAAGGCGTGCGCGCGCGCGTCGCGCCCGGTGCGTGTGGAGAGCCAGAGGAGCGCGAGGCAGGCGAGCCATGCGGCAGCGGTGGTCCAGAGATAAAAATAGGAGAAGACGAGGAGGGCAAACGTCACGCCCGCCGCCAGCGCGAAAACGTGCGCCGTGCGCCGCTGCTGCCGCCCCGCACACGTGAGCGCGCGCCAGAGAAACGCGCAGAAGATGAAGAGCAGAGGAAATGGCAGCGCGGGGACGTAGCGACGCAGGAAAGGCAGGTAGGTGTGCGCCGCGCGCAGGCTCAGGAGCGACGCGAGGCCGACCTGTCCTGACGCGAGCGCGCCGAGACACAGGATGACGACGGTTCCGCACGCCGCGAGTCGTTCGTCTCTCGTGAGCAACCCGAGCAGCCAGAAGAGCGCGAGCGAGGCGGCGAAGGCGACCAGAGGGCTGAGCACGATGAAGACGTTTGAAGTGTTGAGTCCGAAGGCGCGCGCCGGAAGCGCGAGCGCGTAAGCCGGGACAAACTGGATGGAGAAGAGCGATTCGGGAAGCGGCGTGGCCGCCGTGTCGTCAAGCCCGCTGTAAGGATCGTTCAAGCGCGGGCGGCCTTCGATGAGCGCGCTCAGATAAGCGGCATAGGCTGTTTCGTCGCCGTCGAAAGAGGCGTATGCGCCGTGCCAGTTGTCGCCGCGTGCGCGCAGGAGGTGCGCCTGCGGAAGCAGCGCGAGCAGCATCAAGGCGGTGGCCGCGAACAGTCCGAGACGCCAGCGAAACGGGGCATGCGGGATGCGAGACGCGGGATGAATCGGAGACGCTCCGTTAACCGGACGCTTTCTTTCATCCCTCATTCCTCGTCCCTCATTCCTGTTCTTCAACGCGCGCTCCCGGCGTCTGCGTGCCTGCGGCGGCGAGTGGCTTTCGTCATAACTCAAGGGCAACGGTTACAAGACCGCTGATTATAACTTCTCTTCGCAGGCCGACGCGCGCAGAAGAGGGCGCGTGGAAGATTAACGACGCGACAAGCCCCCTTGCTTGCCGCGCGCAGGTTAAAGTTGACAAGTAGTGTGACGCAAGCGAAGATGCGAGACAACCTTGCAAAGAGTTGTTTCGAGCGTTCTACCGGGAGAAGTTCACAAGCTAAGTTCACAAGACATGCTGTTGATTTAAGCCGACGCTTTTTATGTCAACGACTGTTTACGAAGACGCTAACGCGAAGCCTTCGGCGCGCCTCGCCGCCGTGTGCGCGTGCCTGTTGATGCTCGTCGCACTCGTTGACTCGCAGGTGGTCGGCGCGATCACGCCGCAGATCGCGCTCGGGTTAAACAGCACGAAGACGAGTGTGGCCGCGAGCGTGATGGTCTACGCGCTGGCAGCGGCGGCGGTCGCGCTGCTGCTCGGGCGACGCGCGGGACGTGTCAATCCGGTGCGCTGGCTGCCCGCCGCCGCCGGAATCTTCGTGGCGGCCAACGCGCTCGCAGCCATCGCGCCGCACGTCGCGCTCTTCTGGACGGCGCGCGCGCTGGCCGGACTCGCGGGCGGACTCGTGAGCGCGCTCGTTATCGCCGCACTTGCAGACGCTTCGAGTTATGCGCGGCGCGGCAAACAGATGAGCGGCGTGGCGGTCGCCTATTTTCTCGCGCCCGTCGTCGGCGTGCCGTTGGGGACGTGGCTCGCGGGGCGCGTGGGTTGGCGCGCGGTCTTCGCCGCCAGCGCGTTGTTGGTCGGCGTGGCGGGGCTGCTCGTGCGGCGGTTTCCGCTGTCAACTGCAAACGCAGCGAAGGGCGAAGCGGCGGCGGGCGAGTTTAGAGAGGCGTCGGGCGAACTTGCAGACGACGCGCCGCGACCGGAGCGCGCGGAGCAATCAGAGCGTGTCGAGCGCACGGCGACGACGGGCGGGCGCACGTCTCTATGGCGACTCGCAATGCGTTCGCGCTCGACGCGCAGGGGCATCGTGAGCGCGTTCTTCGTCTCCGGCGGACTCGTCGGGCTGACGACTTATCTCGGCACGTGGCTCTCGGATGCGTTTCGCGCGGGCACGCGTGAGGTCGGTTTGATCTATGCGCTGGCCGGGGCGGGCGCGGTGGCGGGCGGCGCGCTCGGCGGGTTGCTCGCAGACCGTTACGGCAAACGGCGCGTCGCGATCTGGAGCAGCGCGCTCATGATCTTTTTGCTGCTCGTGCTGCCGACCTTCAACTGGAGCGCGCGGCTGTGGGCGGTCATCGGCGCGACGGCCTTTCTCGCCGCGCTACGCGTCGCACCGCTGCAAGCGCTCGTTACGGAACTGGTCGCCGCCTCGGAGCGCGCCACTTACATCGCTCTGCGCAACGGCGCGTCGCAACTCGGCATCGCGCTCGCGGTCGCGGCGGGCGCGCGGCTCTATCCGCATTACGGGCTGGCGGGCGTCGGCGCGATGTGCGCCGCCCTCACGCTCGGCGCGACGCTCAGCATGCGCAAACTCGCCGATCCGCATGATGTCCCGCATGATGCCCCGCGCGACGACTCAGCACGCGCGAGCACGGGCGGCGACGACAAACGCGCACGGCTCGTGTCCGAAGGCGACGCGAGCCGTGCGCAGATTGATGCGGGCGACCAGAGCGCGCGGCGGCGTCGTTTCAGCGGCAGGAGCATCACGCGAAAGTTGGCGGCGGTCGTCATCTTGCTCTTGCTCGTCGTCACAATCGGCTTTCCGTGGCTCTTGAGTTTTGCGATCACGAAAGCGGGGACGCGCCCCGACGAACGCAGGCGAACGGACACGCCCGCCACGCACGGCGCAAACTTCGAGCCGGTCAGTTTCACTTCAACCGACGGCAACACGCTTTCCGGCTGGTATCTGCCCGCGCGCGACGGAGCGGGGCGGCGCGTGACTTTCATCCTCACGCACGGACTCTTTCGCTCGCGTTACGAGATGCTCGAACGCGGCCTCGCCCTGTGGCGCGCGGGTTACGGCGTTTTGCTCTACGACCTCAGGCGGCACGGCGCGAGCGCGGCGGAGTTTTCCACCATCGGCTTCGACGAGCGGCACGACGTAGCGGCGGCATATCAATTTATACGCGGGCGCGCGCCGGACGAGCGCATCGTGCTGATGGGCGTTTCGATGGGCGCGGCGGCGACGCTGCTGGCGGCTGCCGAAATGCAGGACGAAAAACTCCTGTGCATCGTCGCCGAGTCGAGCTTTCTCTCTTTCGCGGACACGGCGCGGCATCACGTCCGGCTGGCGAGGCTGCCGACTTTTCCTTTCGCGACGCTATTGATAAAGTTCACCGCATGGCGTTTGAACTTCGCGGCGGAGGATTACGATCTCGTGCGCGCGGCGCGGAAAATCTCGCGCCCCATCCTCTTCATCGGCGGCACGAAAGACGCGCGGATGCCGAACGCCACCGTGCTCGAACCGCTCTACGCGGCGGCTGCGAGTCCGCATAAACGCAGGTACATCGTCGAAGGCGCGACGCACGGGCGCGCTTACGACCAGTCGCCGGACGAATACGTTAAAGCTGTGGCCGGGTTTGTCGAAGCCGTCGAAGCGGCGGAGCGCGCCGGAGACTCGCGGCCTTGAAACCGTGCGCGCGTCCTGCACGTATCAAATAGCTATTCAAGCGGAAATTGTCATAGCCAAAATTGATGAAAATGGAATCAAAAGACCATCTCCATCAAGATCAACTCCGGCGACCGCGCGCTGACCGAGAAACTGACGCTCTGGTAAATTTCTCGCACGAGTTGCCAACCGACAGGAGAACTAAGATGAGTGAAAAGAATCCGGCGGAGACG
>DASWNS010000625.1:0-20672 GCA_036399115.1 Pyrinomonadaceae bacterium
CAACGCCGTGTCGAACACTTACACTCTGAATCTCGGCTACGGTTCGGGCGTTACAGCCAAAGGCACGGGCGTCTTGTTGAATAACGAGATGGACGACTTTGCCGCGAAGCCCGGCACGCCGAACGCCTTCGGGCTGATTCAGGGAGAGCGAAACGCCGTCGCCCCGCGCAAGCGTCCGCTGTCGGCCATGACGCCGACCTTTGTGCTGCGCAAGAACGGCACGCTCTGGTTCACCATCGGCACGCCCGGAGGCCCCACGATCATCAACACGGTGCTTCAAGCGATCATCAACATCGTAGATCACGACATGGACATCCAACAGGCCATCGACTCGCCGCGCATTCATCATCAATGGCTGCCCGACGAGATCGTCCACGAGCCTTATGGACTCTCCGCCGACACGCAGCGCGCGCTTGCCGCACGCGGCCATAAACTCGTCAGCAGGCCGCGCTACATGGGCGACGCGCACGGCATCATGATCGAGGAGAAGACCGGCATGCGTCTCGGCGCGAGCGACGCGCGCAACGAAGGCGCAGCGGTCGGGTATTGAAAGCGACGAGAAAACAGTGACGAGTGACAGGTGGCGTGTGACGAGCCGGAAACTAATTCGCGCGTGAATCGTAAGCTCTGTGTCTCCTCTTTTGCGCCTTTTCGTAAGGCTTGGACTTGCGGGGAACAAACTCGCGCGAGACGCGAAGGCGCACAGGGAAGAAGTTTGGACGGTAGCGGAAATAAGCTCTGAGTTGAATGAGGTTTGCCTGTAATGTTTATCAAGCGTGTGAGTTTTAGTCTGTTGGCAATGCTGCTCCTGCTCTCTCTGGCGGGCGGGAGTTTAAGGCCGGTTAATTCGCAGAACAGCGCGGCGGGTGCGGCGACCGCGATCCGCGTCACGCCGCCCGCTCCGGTCTTCGACGATCAAGCACGTCTCGCCGAACTCGCCGCGCGTCGTGCCCGTGTCGCGCAGGAGATCGGGAAGCAATCCCTGCTCGTGCTCTTCAGCGGCCAGCCGCGCGTCTATACGAACGATGTCGATTATGAATTCCGGCAGGAGAATAATCTCTTTTACCTGACCGGACTCAAGCAGCAACGCGCGACGCTCGTTCTCATCCCCGGCCACCCCGCGACGCCTGAGATTCTGTTCATCCCGCGCCGCAACCCTGCGGCTGAAACCTGGACAGGCCACATGTATAGCCCGGAGGAAGCGCGCGCCATCTCCGGCATCACAGAGATTTGGGAGGCCACAGAGTTCGAACCGTTCATGCGTGCGTTGCGCGCTCGCAGGGGATACAGGCCGAAAGATGAAGCGATCCTGTTGTCGAATGTAGCCCCGCCCGCGCCCACCCCGACGCCCGTTGCCGGGAGCACTGCTGCGACGCCCGCGACGCCTGTGCCGCAGAATGCGGGCGGCTACGAGGCTCTGTTTGGCGCGATGGCGCAAAAGAACGGCACGCTCTATCTGCTGATTCCGGGCGGGGAAGGCGACGACCGCGAGTTCAGGCAGGAGCAGGCGTTCGCTGCGCGCTGGGCGCAATCGTCGAGCGGGTTGAACGTGCGCGATGCGTGGCCGATCTTCATGGAGATGCGGCTGCGCAAGTCTGCCTCGGAGTTGCAACTGCTGCAACACGCCATTGACATCACGGTTGAGGCTTTGGGTCGCGCGATGGCTGTGGCTGGCCGCTCGCGCTGGGAGTATGAAGTAGAGGCCGAAGTTGACTACACGTTCAAGCGGCGGCATGCGGACAACTGGGGCTACCCGTCCATCGTCGGCTGCGGCCCGAACGCGACGACTCTGCATTATCAGGAATCGGAAGGAGCCATCGGCGCAAACGAACTCCTCTTGATGGACGTGGGCGCGGAGTACTCGCATTACACGGCTGACGTGACGCGGACGTTTCCTATCAGCGGCAAGTTTACGGCGGCGCAGGCGGACATCTACAACGCGGTGCTGGCGGCGCAGGAGGCTTCGATGCGCGCCGCGCGTCCGGGTAACACCTTCGCCGATGTCAACCGGGCTTCCATCGAAGTGATCAGGGATGCGCTGCTGCGGATGGGATTGATCACCGACCGCAACTCGTTTCAATATGCGCGCTGGTTCATGCACGGCACGTCGCACTGGCTCGGCATGAACGTGCATGATGTCGGCGCGCTCAACACGAAGTTTGAACCGGGCATGGTCTTCACCATCGAACCCGGCATCTACATACGCCCCGACGCGCTCGACAATTTGCCCAAGACGGAAGAGAGCCGGAAGTTCATCGAAGCGGTGCGCCCGGCGTTTGAGAAGTACAAGGGCATCGGCGTGCGTATCGAGGACGACGTGGTGATCACTGCGGACGGCCACCGCAACATGTCCGCCGCGCTCCCGCGCACGCTCGCCGACGTGGAAAACTTTATGGCACGCGCCGCACGCGAAGTGCGCGCAAGTAAAAACTAAAAACACACATCACTACAGAGACGCAGAGAGATAGCACAGCGCGGGCGCAGAGAGTTTAAATCTTCTCTGCGCCCGCGTTGTGCTATCTCTCTGTGTCTCTGTAGTGAGCTTCTTATTCGTAACTCAACGCGTCAACCGCATCCTGCCGTGCGGCGCGCAGCGCAGGATAGAGCGCGCCGATGCTGCCGCCGACGACGGCGATGAGCAGCGAGAGCAAGACCCAGCGCGGCTCGATCTCGACGCTCAAACTGCTGGTACGCATCAGCGCGAAACGCGCCCCGAATGCCAGCACCAGCCCTACGAGAACGCCGATCACGCTGACCAGCAACGCTTCCTGCTCGATCACCCAGGCGATCATCGCGTTCGACATGCCGAGCGACTTGAGGATACCGATCTGGCGCGTGCGCTCCGTCACCGTCGTGTACATCGCAAGCAGGATAACGAGCATACTGATGGCGGCGGCGATGGCGACGATCACGCTGATGAAGACGTTGAGCGCGGGCACGCCGGAGGCGTACAACTCCGGCAGGTCGCGCGTGAAGATGAGTTGATCGTCGGGAAACGCCTGATGGATGCGCTCGGCCACGGCGTCTTGCTCTGCCGGGTTCGTGCAGGCGACGAGGATGCTCGTGCAACTCGCTGTGCTGCCCACCTCTTCCTGCATGGTGGCGAGCGGTATCTTGAGACGAGGCCCGGCGGGCGGTTCGTAGATGCCGACGATGCGAAACGGGCGGTCGTAGATCGGCTCCGTGTCGCCCACACGTTTTTTTCGCTCCCGGTTCCACTCCGTATCGACGATCACCTCGTCGCCGCTCGCCCCGAGCGCGCGCCCTTCGATGATCTTCAGGCCGGACAGGTTTTGGTATTGCTCGAAGTTAATTCCGTCGATGATGCGCGAGCCGAAGCCGCTGCCGGTTTTACCCGTCACCTGCCCGATGGGGACGGCTGCGCGCACGCCCTCGATGCGCGCTATTTCCGACGCGTGTGCGACGGGCATGGCGAACGGTTGCGAGCCGCTCAAGCCCACCGTGCCGGAAGCGCGCAGCATGATCTCCGCGCCGACCCCGGCTTCGCGCCTGCCGCGTTCACGCAAAACTCCGTGCGCCAAGCCCACCGTGAAGACGATGAGCAGGACGCCGACGGCGATCCCGGCGATGCTGACCAGTGTGCGCGCCGGGCGGTGTGCGATGTTGGAGAGAACCAGATTGTCCATAGCTTTTTGCAGACGTGGGTGTCGTTCGATGACGCGTTGCGTCGCCACCGGCAGCGTGCGCGTGGCGAGCATCGAGAGGCCGATGCCCGTCCAGAAGATCATCCCGGCTTTACGGACGAGGCCGAGCGTCACGCCCGTCGCGGCGGCGAATCCGAGCGTGCGCAGGATGATCTCCGTGCCGCCTTCGTAGACGCCGATGGTCGCGGGCACGAAGCCGAACACGAAGTTGATCACCTTCGTCAGTGATTCGATCACGTAAGGCGCGCCGAGGCCGGGATGAAAACCGAGCATGCGCAGCGTTAAGAAAACTTCGAGCACGCTCGACGTGTGGGCGATGAGATCAAAGGCGACGATGGCGAAGAAAGAGCCGCGATGATGACGGTAAAAATCGTAGACGTTCGATTCGAGATCGCTGATGTGCGCTCTGCGTTTGGCGAGCGCACGCGGCTTGAAACCGACGGCGGCGAGCCGTTCGATAAACCACGTGAGCGGCATGACGCGGCGCGCGGCGGCGAGGCCGAAGGCGACGAGCGTGAGCATGGCGAGCGTGGCGATCAGGAGCAGCGTGTAGTGCGCCGCCTCCGGCAAATTGTAGGAGGCGAGCATGACGCACGCGCCGCTCAGGATGAAGAGCGCGACCGACAGGTGATAGAGCAGATTGTCTACGACGAGAGCCTGCACGCCCGTCACGAGCGGGACGCGCTTTCTCAGGAGCGCGGCTTTCGTCGCTTCGCCGAGGAGCGGTCCGGTGAAGGTGAGAAACGAGATCGCTTCGCCGCTCAGACGCGTCGCAAAGGCTTGCCAGAGATTGAAGCGGCGATGATCGGGCGGGACGGCGAAGCGCATCGAGACGGCGCGGAAAAAATGGCGCAGCCCGCTGATACCAATCAAGATGAAGAAGCCCAAACCGATCTGCGCGAGGGTGTCGAAGATGGATTGGACGCCGACGTGGCGTACCACGTAGATGAGCAGTGCGAGTCCGAACACGAAGGCCACGAGTTGAATCCAGATGACCGGACTCTTCTTGCGCCCCGCGCCTTCACCTGCGACTTCAACTTCAAGTTCGCCCGCGCGCGCGCCCGCCGTCGTCTCAGTGGTTCTGATCTTTTCGTCGAGCGAGATCACGGCGCGGCCTCCGTCTTGCGGGTTCGCTCGCCGGTTCCCGCCGTGTCTGTCAACGGGCGTGCGGGAGGCTGCTTCGCGTCGAATAGCTCGTTGATGATGCGACCGGGATAAGGCCGCGTGGCGGGCGCGTCGAATTTCGCGGGCGAAATCTCGTCGGGAAGCGCGAGTTGATTAGTGAGAGCTAGAATTGTCGGCACGAAGCTCAAGCTATCATACGGCTCGCGTATCACCAATGCGCGGGGAATGCGCGTGCGCTCACCGCCCGCGAGCATGAGCGTGGAATGGGTGGAGATGCGGAAGAACGAACCGTGATTGCCGCCGGGGTTGAAGCCGCGCACGTCGAAGTTCCAATGATTGTTGGCGAGAATCAAGAGGTCTGTCTCGACGAGTAGACGTTGACGACGACGAAAACGGCGAATGAGTTGTTCGTCCGGGGAGAGGCCGGGCACGTCGGCTTCCATGGCCGGAGCGAGATGTCGCCCGAGTTGTTCGTGGAGGCCGACGAGACCGTTTGAATAGGTCGTCAGGTGGAGCGCGCGGAGCCAATCGAGATCGCTATGCCAGCCGTCGAGCCAGTTCTCGCGCCGTTCATTCGCGGGCAGGAGCAGGCGCGCGTCCTCGAATATCTTCAAAGGCAACCCGGCGCGCAGGGGAATGCGCTCGTACTGGATTGAGCCGTCGGGGCGTTGCCGCAAATGCGCGACGGGCACGTAGCGCAACAACAACTCGCCGCCGCGCCCGTGGCGCACGAGAATCAACGCTTGATTCTCTTCGCTGCGATAGAGCCAGACGGCCTCGTCCGCGCGCAAATCTTTTCCCTGCGCGTCGAACAATTGTTCCGCCGGAACGCGCAGGGCGACGAAATCCACCGGGTGACTGTCAACGTCTGCCTGCACGTTGTTGCGCACCTTCGATTCACGCAGCAGCGCGAGGTAGTTGACGCGTGCAAAACTCCTGTCCCGGTCGAGCGAGCCGTCAGGCGCAAGCGTGAGTCCTCCCGTTTGAAGCCCGACCGTGTAATTTTGCAGATCGCGGAGCGTGTTCTGTTCGCCCATCGCGCCTTTGGCGATGAGGTCTGGAATACGCAGGCGGGAGGCGTCGAAATTTTCGCGCTTGAGCGAGAGAAGATTCGAGAGCGTCGCGGCATATTGCGCGTACTTGCGTTCGTCGGTTGCCCACGAATCGACGCGCGCGTTGATGCGACGCGCAACCTGATCGCGCCCGGCGTCCGCATCGGCTTTCGTCCACTTCTTCGGCTGCTCTGCGGCGAGCGCATGCTCGCGCTCGATTAGACGCCGGAGCGCGCCGAGTTCTTCCAGCAGATGCGTGTGCAACTTCTGCCAGTCGGTTCTGTGCTCTTCGATGACCTGAAAGAAAGTGTCAATCGCGGCGCGCGTCCTGGCGGGCGAGAGTCTTTTGCTTTGCAGTTCGGTGAGCAGAATGTGCAGGACGTTGAGGTCGCTGTGGCGCAGGTGGATCGAGGCGCGTTCGTTGCCGTCGAAATCCACGAGCGCGGTCGGGTAAGCGGTGCTCTCACCCTTGAGGTAGAAACTATCTTCCGTCGTGGTCGTGATGAGGGGCACGAGCGGGTAGATGCTCTTGAGCGCGTAATCGCTCATCAGACGCCGCTTCGTGATGACGTGATGACCGCCGCCCGCGCGGCTCCCCAGCAATTTGACGAGATTGAAGCCCTGACTATAGATGCGCTCGTCTGTGTTCGTCCCGTGATCCGAGACGACGACGACGGCGGTTTCCGACGCTTGCGGCGTCTGTTGGATGGTCGTCCAGATGCGCCCGAGGATGCGGTCGAGTTCCTGCAAGGCGACGAGGTGCGTTTCGCGGTCGCGGTTGTGATGCGCGGCGTGGTCGAACTCGGTCGTGTAGAAATCGAGATAACGCAGGCGCGGGTCTTTCAGCTTCTCCAACATTTCGCGCTCAAGCTGCTCCATGACGATGTTGCGCCCTTCAAATTCCACCAGCCACTCATCGAACAACTCGCGGGGCGTGCGCGTCAGGAAACGATTTTTGAGGCCGCGTTCGAGCGTCGTCCAGCGTGTGCCGCGCTGGTAGAGTTGAAAGCTGATGTGGCGTTCGTCGTAGGGATAAGAATCCACGAGGAGCGGGATGCCGAGTTCGTCGAGCAGTTCGGGACCGGGCATGTCCACGCGCACCTTGCCCGCCGTGCCGAGCCAGAAGGGAATGAAGTTGAGATAGTCGTAAGAGTGGAGCGTCAGCCGGTCGAACTCGACGTTCCCTTTGATCTGCGCGTGTTGTCCCGTATCAATGAGCGACCATGAAGGCGCGGAGAGGCTCATCCCGCGCGTGTAGAAATTTGCGAGTCGCGTGCCGCGCTCATAAAAGATGTGCTCGAACCACGGGAGCAGGCTCTTGCCCGTGCGCGGGTCGCGCTCGCGCACAAAGCGATCAACCATCGTCTGCGATAAGCCGTCAACTTTAACCAAGACCAGACGGCGAGCCTGCGCGAAAGAGGTCTTCGCGGCGAGCAGAAGACACACGCAGACGAAGAGCATCGAAGCATGGTGAAGCAGAGAGCAAGCGGGGCGGCGCGTTGTCTGCAAAAGGGCGCGAGAGGCGTAGTAGTTTGAACCGGATGGAGCCATCCGGCGACACAGACTGCGTCCGCAGCATTTTATTGCCTGCCCCTTATCCATCGGCTCGTCTACTGTCCTTCCATCGCCGAGATGGTGGCGATGATCCTGGCGTCGCTCGTGGAGATGCGTTGCGATTCGCGCTTGGCCTGCCGTAGATATTGCGCGCTCAAGGTGCGCCAGCGCGCGTCTGCGGCTTCGTCGCGATAGATGCGTACGAGAGTGTTCTTCGCCGTCTCGTTGTTGATGCGATAGAGACTTGAGAGACAGAGCTTTTGCGTCTCCTCATCTTTCGTGTGCGCGAAGATGCGTCCGACGGCCTCCGCCGTCTTGCCGTCGGCGCGTTCGCCATGCTCGTTGATGAACGACAGCGAGCGGCGCACGTCTTCGATCTTCCATTGCACTTCGACCGCCGCACTCGAACGCGCCACTTCGCGCAAAAATTGACGATGGTGCGCGAGCTTGCGCGCCGTGTCGAGCGTGGCGCGTTGCTTCTCCGGCGCGACGTATTCGCGGTGCGTGTAGAGGCCGAAGCTCGCCACATTGGCGACGCGCAGGAGGATTCGTTCGGGGCGCGAATGAACGAGCGGCGTCAACTCGGCGCGGCGGTCGCGTTCGAGTCTGGCGTTGAGTCCCTTGTCGGGGCGGCGCGCGTAATCGAGGAGCGCGGCGTATTGCGCGCGTGCGAGCCGCGACTCCGCCTCCATATCGTTTTCGAGCGGGTTGAGCGAGACGCGTTCGAGCCGCGCGGAAAGCTCTTCGCGCAGATGCGGATCGAGCGAAGCATTGAGGGCGAGCAATAATTTCAGTTGCGAATAGGCGCGCAGGCGCGAAGGCTGGTTCACGTCCATGCCGCGCCGCTCGGAGACGAAATCGAAGACGGCTCGACCGAGAAAATAGGGGAGGTCGAGCCGCGTGAGATTGATCGTGGCGCGCGCCACATCCTGCAAGACGCGCTGCGACATCTCGCGCGCCTTCGGGTTCAGGGTGTCGCGGAAGTCAACGAGCATGATCGGGATTTTCGGATGATCCAGACCGTAGAGCGCGAGCGGGATCAACTCGACGGCGCGCGCGCCCGGAGTTTCCGCCGCGACACGACGATTCTGCGCGTCGAAGTATCTCGTCTCCGTAAAGCCGCGCCAGCGGAGCAGTCGTTTGTCGCCGAAGGGATTGGCGAGGTTGAGGAAACGTTTGTCGAAGCGGCGCGAGCGCGCGGCTGACACGTCGGCGCGTGCGATCCAGAGCAGCGCGTGCGTGGTGTTGCCGTCGGGCAGTTCGAGGGGTTCGAAGTATAAATTTTCGGCTTCGGCGCGTTGGCGCAAAAGTTCCCAGTTGTGACCGCGCGTGTCGAGCCATTGCGAAGTCTGCTTTTCATAGACGCGCGCAAGATAGAGATCATCGATGAGGCCGCCGAACGTTTTTTGCGACAGCATGAGGCGCGCCTGTATCTCCTTCAACTCGTGCGGCGCGAAGACCTCGCCTGCGCCCGACTCCGTTTGATAGATCGTGAGCAC
Source organism: Pyrinomonadaceae bacterium (assembly GCA_036399115.1). Taxonomy (GTDB): domain Bacteria; phylum Acidobacteriota; class Blastocatellia; order Pyrinomonadales; family Pyrinomonadaceae; genus JAIVJZ01. Next base: position 8,896 of record DASWNS010000625.1, read on the forward strand.
GGCGAGCGCGCGGATGATGTGCGCCTTGCGATAGTCGTCCGCGTTGCGCCGGTAAGCGTGCGTGGTGGCTTTGAGGGTGAAACTGTAAGGATTAAAGACGAGCGTTTGCAGCGCGTTCCAGAAGACCCTGTGCCACACGTCGCGGTCGGTTGCGGCGAGATCGAGTATGTGCGGTGGCGGTGAGTCTGTGCGCGCGCGTTTATTGTTGGCGACGCGGCTGTAGAGAAAAGGCACGGCGGAAGCGGCGCGCTGCCCGATGGAGGGACGCGTGTAGGTGTGCATCCAGACGTAGCGCAGGCGGTCGTTCTCCGGCGCATCGTCGCCGAGCGTGTCGCGCAGGATGCTGACGAGCGGAACGTCTGCCGCTCTGTCCTGCGTGAGTCCGTCGAGACTGCCGAAGACGGTCAGGAGTTCTGCGCCGCCGGAGACGGGCGTGCGTTCGAGCCGGAAGCCCGCCTGTGGCGTTTGCGCCGGAGCGGATGTGGAAGCGGCGGAATCGGCTGTGTCTTGCGCGACGGCGAGAGGCGATGCGCCGTGCAACAGGAGAAAGAGGACGAGGATGATGCAGGCAGTTTGCCGCGCTCTCGCGTTCGAAATCGGGTTTTTCATGCCTTCGTGCGTGTCCTGCTTTTGTTCACAAACCTGCTCCTTCTGGAGCATCTCGACTGCACCTTCCCGGCGCGAATCTTCATCAAGACGCGGCTTTCGCTTTCGTCAAACGATGCGTGCGACACTTCGCAAAAATGAATGGCAACCGATGTGCCGTAAGCGGGGGAGAGAAAGTTGGCAGGCTATCGCTGTTGTAACATTGACGCGCCAGCGAGGGCAAACGTTTACAAGTGCGCGCTGCAAAATTTGCTCCCAGACATTTTCTCGTACGCCGTTCATCGCGGTTCTCACAACCTCTAACGCCCCGTAACCTCGGAGACGACGCGCAAAGCGGCTTCGTCGAGCACGTAGATGCGCGTCGAGGGAACGCCGCCGAGCGCGAGTTCGACGACGGGTTGGCTCGTCGCCCCCAGTTTCGAGATGAGCGCGTCGTTGCTGAAATAACGCCGCCCGCGTGCGACGACGATCACGTCTCCGTTTGTCAAACCTTGTAGCGCGGCGCGGTCGGAGAGCGAGATCGAGACGAGGTCGGTTCTCCCGGCGCGCGTGGCGTAGTGTGTGAAAAGTTCGGGTGCTTCCGTCGCCACGCGCGCTCCGGGGCGTGCGAGTGTGGCGATATGGCGTGCGGTTTCGCTCATGCTCGCATCGTAAAACTCGTCGTGTGGGAAATAGCTTCCGGCACGCTCGTCTCCGCCGCCGAGCACGTTTGTGTAGAGACGATAATGCGGCACCGCGCCCGCCGAGGCGTAAGCCGATGAAGCGATGAAGAGCGCGGCGACGCACGCCTGAACGTAGCCTCTCAAGGTTGGATTCGCAGCGATGCGTGCGGACATACGTGCGAGCCAAAGCCCCACGGCGTTGATGCCGATGGCCGCCGTGATGAGCACGACGGGCAGAGCCATCGTGAAATAGCGCGTGAACTTACCGCCGAGCAGAGGGAAGGGAAAGAACCAGAAGAAGAGCCAGAAGAAGACGAAGTAACGCCCGTCTCCGAGTCGCTTCGACAACAGCAGCGGCAGCCCGACCAGAAACGCCGCCATGACGGTCAGCGGAAGTTTGAAGGCCATGAACGCATAGTAGAAATACCACGGCGAGCCTTTCAACCAGAGCGTCATCTGGTTGCGATAGAGCTGTCCCATAAACTCGTAGGCGTCGTGGCCGATGCGTTGTTCGCCCGCGAAGATGCGCATCTCGCGCCACGTGCCGGGCAGCAGGATCGTGGGATTGCAGACGAGAAAGGCCGCGCCCATGACGGCGAAAAAGATGAGCCACTTGCGCTTGCCCATGCGCCAGCGCGTCGCGGGGATGCCTTGAAAGACGTAGTAGTAGGCCGCGCTGATGGCGAGCAGGTGCGGCATGTATTTCGAGGCGAGCATCGCGCCGAAGCAGGCGGCGGTTATCCAGTAATACTTTTCCGGTCGCGCGCCGCCGCGTTCGGCCACGCGCTGCCCGCGCAGCCAGAAGACGTTTGCCAGCAGGAAGAAGAAGAGCAGGAAGCTGTCTTCTTTGGCAATGCGGTTGAAGCCGATGCCCGCCGGGTCGAACGCCCACAACGCTGCCGCGATAAGACCCGTCGCCTTGCCGAACAACTCCGAGACGACGAGATAGATCAGGAGCGACGTGAACGCTCCCACAATCGTAGCGGGCAGGCGCAACGCCGTCTCTTCCGAGACGCGCCGCGCGGTACTGCTTCCGTCTGACGTTGCCACCGGCGTCGCTTCATTCCACTTCTCGGCGGCGACGATGCTCACCGTCATCAAGGCTTTCATCAAAAACGGATGCTCGCCGTTGGTCGAAGTCAAACCCTTGGTGCGATATTCCGCGACGGCGCGGAGTTTGTTCAACTCATCTTCGCTCAACCCTTCCGCGCCGAGGCCGGAGACGCGAAAGCCGAAGCCCGCCACGACGATGACCGAGAGCACAGCGATGATGAAAGCGCGGCTCAACACACGCACGCTCTGGCCTGTGTAGGGTTCGGGTCTGATGTTCGCCGTGACGGCGGTGGCAGCAGTTGTAGCGGACAAAAGTTTAGTCGAACTCCAATGGGAAAATTGTTCAGCCGGGAAGCGACGCCGCACGCACGCGCTTTTTGCTTCTCGCCGCGCACACGCCCTTCACGCAAAAGGCGAAAGATTACTTCGGTCTGCGCGGCTCTGTCAAAATGGCAGCCCGCCGGAGTTTATAGACGATGCGCGCAACAAGCCTCTCCGTTATGACACTTTCTCGATTGTCACTGCGAGAAAGGATAAAGGCGGAACGTCGAACGATGAACTGAATACACATAGTCTCTCATTCATCGTTCAACGTTCCGCCTTCACCGGTGTTTGAGTCGCAGCCAATTTCAACGCGGCTGATTCTGCGGCGCGTTGGCCGGGCGCGCATCTTTAATAACAGTCTCGCCCGCTGCCGCCGTCGTGTTCTCAGTGGGCGGCGCGGCGGGTTTCCACCCGGCGCGTTCGAGGAGCGGCACGGCGAAGCGCACGGGCACGGCGAAGTTCGCATTCGGCAAGCCCTCGAAGATACCGAAGTTGACGCCGATGACGCGCCCCGACTGCCCGAAGAGCGGCGCGCCTGAGCCGCCCTCGGCGGTGCTCGCGTCGTAGATAACGCGGCGCGTCTGCGAGTCTGTGATGTGCCCCTGCGTCGTAAACGGTTTGATCAGATTGCGCTCGGCGAGGTGATTGACGAGCACGTCGATTGACGAGCCGAAACGCTGCCTGATGGCATTGGCCTCTTCGTCCGGCAGCGAGACGAGAATGCGATCCGGTCCCGAAGGGTAGCCCATCATGATCACAGCCTTGCCCACGCCCGCCGCATCCGAGTTATCGTCAATCGGGAGCACGGGGACGTTATTTGGGTTCGCGCCCGTGTCGAACGAGAGGACGGCCAGATCGTCGCGCGTGGAAGCCTGTCTGAACTTCAGAGGGAAGGCTTGCCTGTGGCCGGGAAAGTAGGCCATCAATTTCGTCAGGCGCGGCTTGCCGCTCACGGTGCTGCTCAAGACCATCGAGCGTTCGTCGGCCACCCACGGTTCGACCCCGACGTGGCGGTTCGTCAACACGTAGCCGCCGCCGACGTGGAAGCCCGTGCCGACATAAGGAAACTCCGCGATTGCGCCCGTGCCCTCAGGCGTCAACGCCTCGCTCTGCGCGTCGCCTTCTACAACTTCCGCGCTCTCCGTTTCAGCGTCAGTCTCCGCCGTCGCGGCTGGCCGCTGCGGGTAGCGCAACGGGCGGCCTGTGCCGTTCTCGACGAAGATGTACATGCCGGAGATCAGGCAGACGCCGTTGCCGTATTCGCTGCGAAGTTTGGGCGCGAGCGAAAGGCTGTTGATGATGTCTTTGTTGGAGCGGTTAACTTCCTCGAATTGATTCTGCGATTCGCCGACCTTCTGATTCAGCCGCGCGATCTGCGCGTTCTGTTCTTCGATGTGGCGACGGCTCTGCTTCAACTCTTTGAACCCGGCGAAAGCGAAATAGAGGAACCCGCCGACGAGCGCGACGACGATGACGAGCGCGATCAGTTTCGTGCTCAGGTTGATCTCGCGTATCAGTTCGCGCGTAAACTCGCGCAGGAAAACTTTGGCGTCGTCGCGTCGTGCGGTGGCCGCCGATTCGATGGCCGCGCTTTCGATGAAGGGCGCGACGTGAATATCCGCGCGCCGGTTAGCGACGAGCGCGGGCGGTTGTGCGACGGGGAAGAACTGGAGCACGAAATCCGTCTCGGGGATGCGCACCATGTCGCCGTCTTTGATGGCTGCGCCGGGCGCGAGCGGTTCGTCGTTGTGCGTGAGGCGGAGCGAGCGGTCGAAATCGCCGATGCGATAGAGGCCGTTGGTGCGTCGCAGTTCGAGCAGGAAGCCGTCGGCGCGCGGGATCGCTCCGGGCTGGAAGCGCAACTCGCAATCGGCATCGGAGCCGATGCGGATACGCTCGTGCAGCAGCACTTCCGTATGCCGCTCAGCCCCGAATTCTACGTGTACGACCAGACCACTTGCCATAAAGCTGAAACTTGATCCGCCCCCGCTACTACTATTATCAACAGTCGCTCTCAATTAAAGAGGCGACCGCGACGCGACCGCCTCTTAACATTCTGCGGTCATCCTGCGCGCAGTCGCCAACGCCGCTTATTTTATACTAAGATTAACCATACGGGCAAAAACCAGCCATGATTTCAGACCGGGCGTGCGAGCGTGAAGGCTCTCGTCCGTGCCCGCAACTCAATATGACGGATTGGCGGTCGCGCTAACTATTCGGCGACCGCTCTCGTTTGTGAATCGAGCAATTATGAAAGAAATCTCTTTTATCGAAGATAAAGATCAAGTGTGCGCGCTGGCTCCCGTCGCCTATGCTCCCATCCGTCTGCATGTCCTGGTATGCAGCGGAAAGTCCTGCACGAGCGTCGGCAGCGCGGAAGTGAAAGAGGCTTTCGAGCGCGAACTCAAGGCACGCCAACTTCTCTTCGGGAAAGCCGCGAAGGGCAAGAACCCGCAGGGCAGCATCGTGCTCACGGAATGCGCCTCGGTCGGCTTCTGCGCCGTCGGCGCGGCGGTGCTCGTCTACCCGGACGGCGTGTGGTACGCGCAGGTGCGTGCCCGCGATGTGCCGGAGATCATCGAAGAGCATCTCCTCGGCGGTCGCGTCGTCGAGCGGCTCGCGCTGCTCAAACTGCCCGCCGCCACAGCCGAAACCGCCTGAAGAACATTCGCGCGAGCAGGTTCGCGTTAAAACAAAACCGCGCGGCGACTCGTAAACAACAGAGCCGCGCGCACGCAGTTTTATATCCACGCCCTGACGCGTGTTTGCGTGTGCAACAGTCTGCGCACGCCCCTGCATCCAAAGGGGCAGACGCGTGCGCCGTCAGTTCAGACAGCCTACAGTTAATTCTGGAGTCAACAATTTATGTTCCGTTTTTCTCGAAAAGTTCTGCGAATTTCGTTCGCCGTGTTGGTTGCGCTGCTGCTTGTGCCGCAGACGCCGAAGGCGCAGACGAAAGTGCCGCGCCTCGATTATCGTGAGCGCACGCTTCAGAACGGTCTGCGCGTCTTGAGCGCGGTGGACAAATCCAGCCCGACCGTGGCGATTCAGGTCTGGTACAAAGTCGGCTCGAAGGACGACCCGGAAGGCCGGAGCGGTTTCGCGCACCTCTTTGAACACATCATGTTCAAGAGTACGAAGAACATGAAATCCGAAATGATGGATCGCCTGACCGAAGATGTAGGCGGCATGAACAACGCGAGCACCGCCGACGACGTGACGATCTATTACGAGGTCGTGCCGTCGAATTATCTGGAGACGCTGCTCTGGGCGGAAGCCGACCGCCTCGCCTCGCTCAACGTGGACGATGCGAACTTCAAATCCGAGCGCGACGTGGTGAAAGAAGAGTACCGCGAGCGCGTGGACGCGAACCCCTTCGGCAAACTTTTCTACATACTGATGCAGGAGAAATCCTTCACCCGGCATCCTTACAAACGCCCCGGCATCGGCAATATCGCAGAACTGGACGCCGCCGCCATCGCCGACGTGCGCGCCTTCCATTCGACTTTTTACCGCCCCGATAACGCCACGCTCGTCGTCGTCGGCGACTTCGACCAGAAGCAGTTCGATGCGTGGGTTGATAAATATTTCGCGCCCATTCCGAAGCCGAATCAACCTCTGCCGCGCGTGACCGTCAAAGAACCGGAGCGCACGGGCGAGACGCGCATCGTAGAGTTTGCGCCGAACGTGCCGTTGCCCGCCGTCGCCTTCTCGTTCCTCGCGCCGCCGAAGGCCAGCGAAGATTCCGACGCGCTGCGCATCGCCGAGTCGATTCTTTCGTCGGGCGAATCGTCGCGCCTCTATCGCGCGCTCGTCTACGAACAACAGGTGGCAGCGCAGGTCAGCGCGGGCATGGACTTGCGCGAAGACGTGAGCCTCTTCCAGTTCTTCGCCATCGTCGCGGGCGGCAAGAAGCCGGACGACGCCGAACGCGCGCTCCTCGCCGAGATCAAAAAGATGCAGGACGCGCCCGTCTCCGCTGCGGAACTTGAGAAGGCCAAGAACCAGATCATCACCAATCAATTGCGCGAACGCGAAACCAACAACGGCAAGGCGCTCGCCCTCGGCGACGCGGCGGTTCTCTTAGGCGATCCGAACCGCGCCAACACGGACATCGAACGCCTCTCCAAAGTGACGGCGGCGGACGTGCAGCGCGTCGTGAAAAAGTATCTGACCGACACGAACCGCCTCGTGATCTATTACCTGCCCGAATCGCTCCGCCCCGCGCAACCTGCGGCGGAGAAGACCGGACAGACGAGCGCGCCGCGCGACGCACGCGAAGCCGGGGGAGGAAAATAACGTGAGCACCAGCAAAGAACTTTCGCGTCGCACCTTAGAACTTCGTGCCTTGAAACTTGGCACCTTAAAACTTCTCGCGCTCGCCGCCTTGTTTGCCTCGTCGGCTTTCAATGCTGCGGCGCAACAGGCTGCGCCACAGGCAGCGGCACAGGCGACGCCCCCGCCGCCCGCCGCGCCGCGCAGCGTCACCGTGCCGAAACCCGTCGAGCGAACTCTGCCGAACGGCCTGCGCGTCGTCGTCGTCGAGCGCAGCAACATGCCGCTCGTCTCCGCCGCGTTCGTGATCAAGAACGGCGGCGAAGTTGACCCGCCGCAACTGGCCGGAGTCGCAGACCTGACCGCCTCGCTCTTAACGAAGGGGACGGCCACGCGCACCGCGCCGCAGATCGCCGAAGCCATCGAAGCGCTCGGCGGCTCCATCGAATCGGGTGCGCGTTGGGACGCTTCGACGGCGAGCGTCGGCGTGATGTCTTCGCGCATTAACCCGGCGATGGAGATACTCGCGGATGTCGTGCGTCGCCCGACGTTCAAAGATGAGGAGATCGAACGCCTGCGCCAGCAGTATCTAGATGATCTCACCGTCGCGCTCGGCCAGCCCGGTTCAATCGCGCGTTACGTCGCCTCGCGCGTCGTCTTCGGCGATGCGCCTTACGGTCACCCGCTGTCGGGCACGCCCGAATCAATCGCGCGCATCAAACGCGACGACATCGTGCGGATGCACGCGACCTACTATCGTCCCGACAACGCCATCCTCGTTATCGGCGGCGACATACGCCCCGAAGAAGCCTTCAAGACCGCCGAACGCTTTTTCGGCGACTGGCAGAAACCCGCCGCGTCGCTGCCCGCTCCGGGCGCGAAAGCTACGGCGGCGGCCACGACGGGCGCAAGCGCGCAGCCGCGCATCGTCGTCATAGACAAACCCGATGCGGGGCAGGCGGCGGTGCTCGTCGCACGCACGGGAATTCGTCGCACCGACCCGGAGTTCTTTCGCGGCATCGTCGCCAACTCGGTCTTGAGCGGTTATTCGGGGCGGCTCAATCAGGAGATACGCATCAAGCGAGGGCTGAGCTACGGGGCACGCAGCGCGCTTGAGACGCGGCGCGACACGGGACCTTTCATGGCAGAGGCGCAGACGAAGAACGAATCGGGCGCGGTCGTGGCAGGACTCCTGCTCGGCGAACTCAGCCGTCTCGCCAACGGCGAACTCCCGGAAGCGGAACTGACGCCGCGCAAGGCCGTGCTTATCGGCGGCTTCGCGCGCAATCTGGAAACCGCCGACGGACTGGTGGCGCAGGTCGCAAACCTCGCGCTCTACGGCCTGAACTTCGAGGAGATCAATAACTACATCAACAACGTGCAGACGATCACGGCCAAAGACGTGCAGGGCTTCGCCGGTTCGCGGCTCGACTCGCGTACGGCCAACGTCATCATCGTCGGCGACGCGAGGAAGTTTCTCCCCGAACTGCAAAAGCAGTACAAAAACGTCGAAGTGATTCCCGTCGCCGAACTCGACCTCAACATCGCGCAACTGCGCAAGGCGAAATAGCAGAGAAAAACGATGAACAACGAGCGATGAAGGATGAAGGATGAAAGAGAGCCTTCGATCAGTTGAATGGTTCTCTTATTCATCCTTCATCGTTCCGCCTTCATCCTTCGATCTTACTACTCTCCTCAAACAACGCCCGCGTCTCTCCCGTCTCAGCCGAAGCCAGAGAGGAATTTGTCATGCCATCTAAATTAACTCTATTAACTTTGAAGCCGCTCGCGCTTTTAAGTTGCGCGCTCATCGTCCTGTTCACCTTCGTCGCCGACGCGCGGGTGTTGCAGCCGCAGCAAGACGACGCGGTCAACGAGAAACCGGCAAACGTGAGCATCCTGATGCGGCGGTTGACGGATCGAGATGCGTTCGTGCGCCAGCGTGCGGCGGAAGAGTTGGCGCGCCTTGCAGACACGCGGCAGCGCAAACTCGTCGAAGGGTATCGCCTGCAAGAGAAGCACCCGCGCGTGCGCCTCGCGCTCGATTGGGCGCTCTACCGGATGGGCAAGCCCGACACGCTCTATACGGTTGTGCGCGATCTCGATTCCACACGTTACAACCAATCCGAAGCTTATCTGGCCGAACTCGAAACGCCCGAACCGCTCTACGCTATTCTCCCGCGCGTCAACGGCAACACGCAGATCAAACTGCTCGAAGCACTCGCGCGCGCCGGTAACGCCGACACTTTGGAGATCGTCCGTCCCTACACGGAGTCTCCCGACCCGAAGATCGCCGACGCCGCGCGCTTCGCCACACGCGAGATCACGCGCCGCCTCGACTCCCCGCAACCGCCCGACGCGAAAACGCGCACGCGCCAAACCGGCAACGTGCCCGCCGACATTCCATAGTTCAACGTTTAGAAGTTCCAACCGCTCCGCGTCCTCCTTTGCGCCTCCGTCCTGAAATGTTTTCACGACGGAGGCGCAAGGGAAGGGCTTCGGGTTTTGCTCGCGGCAGGGAAGGTGCGAGTGTGTCTGCTCGCACCTTCTCGCTTTGTATGGTATTAAAAGCTGATTGCTAAACGCTAACTGCTAACCGCTTCTATGCACCGAAACCTTCGTTCCTTCCTCGATCAACTCACACGCGAGCGCGATCTCGTCGTCGTCGAAACAGAGGTTGACCCGTATCTCGAACTGGCGGAAATTCATCGGCGCGTCATCGCGCAGGGCGGCTCCGCCCTTCTCTTCAAACGTGTGAAGGGCAGCCGTTATCCGGTCGTCACGAACCTGTTCGGCACGGCGCGTCGCATCGAACTCGCGTTCGGCAAGAAGCCGGAGTCGCTCGTCAGAGAGGTTGTCCACGTGGTCGAGTCAATGCTGCCGCCGCGCCCGTCCGAACTGTGGCAGCATCGCGCGCTCGCGCTCGAAGCCTTCAAACTCGGAACGCGACGCGTGCGTGAGGCTCCCGTGCTGGAAGTCGTGGATCGTCCGGCGCGGCTCGATGAGTTGCCGATCCTGACGACGTGGCAGGAGGACGGCGGAGCGTTCGTGACGCTGCCGCTCGTCTATACGGAACACCCGCGCACGCGCAAGCACAACCTTGGCATGTATCGCATCCAACGCTACGACGCCGCGACGACGGGCATCCACTGGCAGATACACAAAGGCGGTGGCTTTCATTATCACGAAGCGGAGGCCGCGAACGAGTCTCTGCCCGTCACGATCTTCCTGGGCGGCGCGCCCGCACTGATGTTGTCGGCCATCGCGCCCCTGCCCGAAGACGTGCCCGAACTCGTGCTCGCTTCCGTCCTCGCGGGCGAAAAGATCAGGGTGACGAGAGACTTGTTCACGCACGGCCACCGGCTCGTGGCCGAAGCGGAGTTTGCCATCGCCGGGCGCGTGCCGCCCAAAGAACGACGCCCCGAAGGACCCTTCGGCGATCACTACGGTTACTATTCTTTGCAGCACGACTATCCGGTCTTTCACGCGGAGGCCGTCTGCCATCGCCGCGACGCGATCTACCCGGCGACCGTCGTAGGCAAACCGCGACAGGAAGATTTCTTCATCGGCGATTATTTGCAGGAACTCCTGTCGCCGCTCTTTCCGCTCGTCATGCCGAGCGTGCGCGACCTCTGGTCTTACGGCGAGACGGGTTTTCATTCGCTCGCGGCGGCGGTGGTGCGCGAACGCTACGCGCGGGAAGCTCTAGTCTCAGGCTTTCGCATACTCGGCGAAGGCCAGCTTTCGCTCACCAAGTTTCTGTTGCTCACAGACACGCCGCAAGACCTGCGCGACTTCCCGCGTCTCTTCGAACACATCCTCGCCCGCGCGCGTTTCGAGAGCGACCTGTTTATCTTCTCCAACGTCTCGATGGACACGCTCGATTACACGAGCGGCAAAGTGAATCAGGGCAGCAAAGCGATGCTGCTCGGCTTGGGCGAGGCCGTGCGCGAACTGCCGCGAGAGTTTCGCGGGCAACTTCCGGCGAAGGTGACGCGCGCGGAAGTCTTCTGCGGCGGCTGTCTTGTCGTCGCGGGCGAGCCTTACGCGTCCGACCCGCAGCAGGCCGCGCGCCTCGCGACGGAAGAAGCGTTTGCCGATTGGCCGCTCGTCGTCCTGCACGACGACGCGAGCGTCGCGCGCTCGTCCGCAGATTTCCTCTGGGCGACGTGGACGCGCTTCGAACCCGCCTCCGATATTTATGCGGCACGGACGAGCGTTGAGCGTCATCATCTTTCCTACCGCCCGCCCGTCGTCATAGATGCGCGCATGAAGCCGAATTATCCTGACGAACTCGTCGTGCGTCCTGATATCGCCGCCCTCGTAGACCGTCGCTGGCGCGAATATTTCCCGTCGAGCGACCTTGTCAAAGATAGTTGAGTTGTTCGCCTCGTCCTCGCAGGGAGAAACAGATGAGCGAGAACCAAAGCGTCGAGACGTTTGAAACCTCTTGTTGCATTGTCGGCGGTGGTCCGGCGGGCGCGCTGCTCGCGCTCATCCTCGCGCGGCAAAAGCTCCCCGTCGTCCTGCTCGAAGCGCACGAAGATTTCGAACGCGATTTTCGCGGCGACACGCTCCACCCGTCCGTCCTCGAAATACTCGACGAACTCGGCCTCGCCGAACGACTCCACACCTTCCGCCATTCCAAAATTCACACCGCCACTTTCATGACGCCCTCCGGCGCGCTGACGGCTGCCGATTTCCGACGCCTCAACACGCGCTTCCCCTACATCATGCTGCTGCCACAAGCACACTTCCTCGAATTCATCACCGGGGAGGCTAAGCAGTATCCGAACTTTCAACTCAGGATGGGAGCGCGCGTCGAAGAGTTGATCGAAGAGGCGGGCGGAGTGCGCG